>CAYLPW010000005.1:23428-49726 GCA_964385665.1 uncultured Saprospiraceae bacterium | reverse complement strand
TTGACGGAATCCAAGTCAAAATGCTGCCCAGATTCAAATACTAAAGTCGTTGTGGGAATACCAAAAAGAGTGGTGTTGAAATAATGTAAACTCGTGCCTTGTACGCCTTGCAACATTTCCGTGATGACAGGCGCATGCAAGTGGACGGCTATTTGTAAACTTTTTAATTCATCCGAAACAATAGAGAAAATACCTCCCGTGGCGGAAGTAGTATGTAGATCTAATAGGATGATTTCTTCTGGTCGGTAGGCGTTGATTTCATATTGTAAGCAAGTGAGCAGTTCGTGTATCTCTGCATCTTCCGCTTGTAAGCTTTCTGGATTCAATTGCTGGATGCGTGCTACATTTTGCGGTGTCCATTGTCTATTTAAGTCTCTTTCAATGTAGCGTTGTCCGTTTTGCATCGCTCGCCAATTTCCATATATACCTAACAACTGCCCGCTGAATATAAAATCAGGATTAATCCTTGCTTCTCGTTCCAACAAGTTCAGGACTTCTTGTAAGGCATACACACCCGCTAGTTCATTTCCGTGCATTGCGCCAATGACCACAAACAACGGTCCTTTCTCCTCGCCGATGTACCGACCAATGATTCGGTGTGGATAGAGTTGTCGTTGTGGTAAGGTGTCGGTAGAAAGTGTTGCGGTTGCGCTCATAAATGCTAGAACTGGAAAATAATCATTGAATGGGTGTCATGTCAAATATACAGTTTAAGTAGGTGACCCCCAATTACTGATGGACTCAATAGTGGATATTTGCTCTGTTTCGTTGAATTGGAGAAGTATTCGAGGTCATGTAAGAGGCTTTCAGAGGAAATGTTTGTTAATTGTAACTAGCTGATAGTGAACTAGTTGATGAATTTAATTTATCAAAAAACGGCTAAGTTAGGTTCTTTGTACGTCTGTAAACGTCTTGTCAACAGCACGAATCGCCCCTATATTTGTATCATCAAACGAACCGAAACCGATTACACTATTCATTATCAATAACTAAAAATTTGTCTTTATAACCGATTACACTTTTTGAACTTTCATTAGTCGCTTACTACTACTACGGTCTCACAAGCAGACAATACTAAAAAAAATAAGGCGGTCATCAAAGATGATTTTGCTGGAAGACTAAAATTATGAAAGTGAGAAAAGTAGTACAGTAAAATTTGTTAGAAAAAGCTTTCCGACGGGAGAGCTTTTTTTTTGCCCTAAAATGAAGGGTATACTTATTAGTTTAATAGTATAATCAATTGAAAAACAGATGGTTGTGTATTTTTAAACCATAAAATAGTTGATTTAAAGGTTCTCTAAAATAGCGGTCAAGTCCTATCGACATGCAGAAATCGCCCCTATATTTGTATCATCAAACGAACCGAAACCGATTACACTATTCATTATCAATAACTAAAAATTTGTCTTTATAACCGATTACACTTTTTGAACTTTCATTAGTCGCTTACTACTACTACGGTCTCACAAGCAGACAATACTAAAAAAAATAAGGCGGTCATCAAAGATGATTTTGCTGGAAGACTAAAATTATGAAAGTGAGAAAAGTAGTACAGTAAAATTTGTTAGAAAAGGCTTTCCGACGGGAGAGCCTTTTTTTTGTCTGGTCGGAAAAACTCCTCTTTTTATCACCTCAAAGCTGGAATAGTTGTACTTTTGTGGCGAACGAACTGAACGCAATTTTGGTTCTACTGTATCTTAGACACTTCTTAGTCTATTTCACTACTGACAAGAAAATCATCATGGCAGAAACAACAAAATCTACTGCAAAATACTGGCTGTTCTTCATTGTTTCATTAGCAGTCACCTTGACAATGCTCATTTTTGTACCAACTTGGTTCTGGGTGACCTTGCCGTTTCCTATTACTTTCTTTGTGTTAGCATTGGATTGGATGTAGGAACTTAACATCCATTACTTATGCCACGAAGTATTGCTTATCTCTTATCTTTTGTTTTTCATCCGCTACTGATCGTTAGCTATATGCTCGTGCTGTTGCTGATGATCAATCCTTATTTATTCGGTGTCAACAGCTGGGTAGATCAAATTAAGCTGGTCGTCATTCTGATGTTCAGTACCTTTTTTATGCCCGTCTTGATGGTGGGTATGATGAAGAAGCTGGAACTGGTCAATTCGCTAGAATTAGCAGATCGACAAGAACGCATTCTTCCTTATATTTTAACGGGTTTTTTCTACATCGTGATGACGGTTTTCTTCATTTATCATCCCGATATGCCGAATGCGTTCACTACGTTCGTATTGGGAACGACGATTGCGCTATTTGCTTCTTTTATCGTCAATTTGTTCTCTAAAGTTAGCGCGCACGCGGCAGGAATGGGTGGTTTGGTCGGTATGGTGGTCATTTCGAGTTGGCAATTTAGCAGCGGAACGATCTTTTTAGAACTAAGCGAAAGCCTGTCGTTGCAGATCAATGTACTCTTACTACTCGGTGTAGTAGTGTTATTGGCTGGTTTGGTTGGTACAGCACGTTTGCAACTGAAAGCGCATATTCTGCAAGACTTGTATGGTGGGTATCTGATTGGATTTATTTCGCAGTTCGTGGCATTGCGGTTTATTTTTTAGTTTATTCATAACAAAAGCGTACGAATTCATTCGCACGCTTTTGTTATGGTTTTAAACACCTAGATCCTTTAGGATAGCAGTTAGCTTCTTTTCCAATTTCGCTTCCACTTCTTCATGCTTTGCTTTATCGTCCAAAGGTGCTTGCACGCTACAATAGAACTTGACTTTCGGTTCTGTACCAGAAGGACGTGCGGAAATGATACTGCCTTCTTCGGTGAAAAACTGAAGGACATTAGAAGCAGGCAAATCAATAGCTTCTGTGTGACCCGAAGTCATGTCTTTGGATGTGCTCGATAGATAGTCTTTAATCGTCACCACCTTTTCACCTCCCAAAGTCATCGGTGGCTCTTCGCGCAAAGCTTTCAACATCGCCTGTATTTCTTCAGCACCGCTTTTTCCTTCTTTTTTTAATGCCACTAATTTCTCTTTGTAGTAGCCAAATTCAGTGTACAAGTCCAACAGCGCATCGTATAAACTACGTCCTTGATCCTTGTAGTAGGCAACCATTTCTGCCATCATCGCGCAAGAAATCACGGCGTCTTTATCGCGGGCGTGTTCTCCAAATAGGTAGCCGTAACTTTCCTCACCACCACCGATGAAAGTAGCTTTGCCTTCCAACTTCGTCATCAACTCACCGATGTACTTGAAGCCAGTTAGAGTATTGTAGCAAGTGACATTTTTGGAAGCTGCTATTTTGTCGATCAAGTAGGACGTAACGATGGTTTTAACGATGTATTGGTTACCATCCAATTTGCCGGCACGTTCCCAAGCCGTTAGGACGTAATGGATCAATAAACAAGCTGCTTGATTGCCGTTCAATAGCTCAAATTCGCCTTTATCATTTTTGACTGCCATACCGACACGATCCGCATCAGGATCGGTTGCCATTACCAAATCGGCATCGACTTCGCGTGCTTTTTCGAGTGCCATGCTTAGGGCTTCGCGCTCTTCGGGATTGGGATAGACGACTGTTGGAAAATTTCCGTCCGCTGTCATTTGTTCTTCTACACAAATCACATTTTCAAAGCCAAATCGCTTCAATACTGGTGGTACGGATACCGCGCCAGTTCCATGAATGGGCGAAAAAACAATCTTCAAATCTTTCTGTCGCTGAATGGCTTCTTTGGCAATGGATAACTGGACCAATTCGTCCAAGTATTTCTCATCAATTTCCTCCCCAATTTTTTCAATCAAATCGTCATTTCCATCAAAATGAATGTTACTGACATCTTGAATTTTTCGGACTTCTTCCATCACGCGCTTATCGTGCGGCGCGACCAATTGTCCACCATCCGCACCGTATGCTTTGTAACCGTTGTACTCTTTTGGGTTGTGAGAAGCCGTCAACATCACGCCTCCTTGTGCCTCTAGTTCTCGAATGGCAAACGACAACTCTGGTGTCGGGCGCAAACCTTCAAAAAAGTACACGCTGATGCCGTTGGCAGAAAAAACATCCGAGACGACTTTCGCAAATTTTTGAGAGTTGTTGCGACTATCGTGGGCAATGACAACACTGATTTTCTTATTCGGATAGGTCTGTTTCAGATAGTTGCTAAAGCCTTGTGTCGCTGCACCTAGCGTATATTTATTGACGCGATTCGACCCAACGCCCATGATGCCACGCAGTCCACCTGTCCCGAATTCTAAATCTTTATAAAAAGCATTGACGACTTCGGTTTTATCGTCTGCTTGCATCATTTCACGGATAGCGTCTTTGCTGGCATCATCGTAATTGCCAGAGAGCCAGCTGTCGACTCGTTGCTGTGTACCTGCGTCTAGTGTTGTCATTTTTCTTGTTTTAGGCTAATTTTTAGTGCGAAAATAGGGATTCGTTGGGAAGGAACAATGATCTGATTAGATAATGTTTGGGAGGGGGAGGAAGTTTGGTGAGTGGAAGAAATGCCTAGACAAATTTGTAGTCAAATGGTCACCTATTGTGTACTGTACATTCTACTAACTTATTCGTTCATCTGCTCTAAAGCTAACTGATATATCTTCTTAGATAGGCGGAATCCACTCTCGATTAACTCATCAAGCTTCTGTTTTACAGAGGGAATGATTTCTTCCTTTTTCGCTCGATGATAATTCCTGCAAGACCTGTAGTTGTCAATCCTAACTCTCTCGCTACCTTTCTTCCCTTTCGCTCATCTATAATGAGTAGCGTATTTTTATCTATATATGAGACTGCCAAAGCAATAGCACTTGCTTCTCCCGCATCAAGTCTAGAAACTAACGATTGAAAAAGCTGGCTGTCGTATTTATCATTGATTTCTATCCATTCAGGAAGGTCAATAGCTACCTCTGATTGGACAATACTAGTTATCTCAATAGTTTGATAAAGTCCCCCTTAGAATATTTAAACTATCAATATTAGAGCGTCCAATGATGGTACTAGCGTCTGAGATAATTATTCTATCCTGCATTGACAACGTCTTCTAAAAGTTCATCTTCATCGGTTTGAAAAGCAGACACACCGTATCGACCTAATAGTTCTATAAAAGACCGACGGGTAACACCAACTATGAATGCACCTTGTCCAGAAGTGATCATACCTTCATCAAATAGCTTACTAGCAAAAAGCATCTTTAAATCAAATTCGGTTGACGTTAAATCAGGAGGTAATTGAATGTTGATACTCATGTCGAATGTATTTATAAGTGCTAACACAAAAGAAAGAATAGAAGTTGCTTCGTTCAAATTTTAGGATTAGAAAACTCAATGCTCACTAGTGTCCTCAAAGATGCTTGGCATAAAATACTATCCACCGACCCGAACAGCATTCTTCACTTTAGCCGCTTCCTCTCTTTTCGTTGCGACATCCATTCTGATCTGATATTCTTCTTTCTTTACGATCAATCGCCACCAAACTAAAGCTGGCACTAAACTACCTGAATGTTCTTCCAAACGATACACCAATTCAGTGTTGGGTTTCTCTTTATTATTGATAATTCTGCTAAGTCGGGTGTAGTGAACCGCCACATCTTCGGATAGCTGCTTTTTGGTCTTTTTTAAAATTCTAGCATATTCCTCTAGTTGTTGACCAAAGCTTTTTTCTACTGTATAACTGTCTTCTTTAATGTATCGTTCCAACTGAAATCGAAAGCGCATCAGATCGGACAAGATTCGTTGCTCTTCTGTTCGGTTGCGCAACAATTCAAATCGAAAGGCTTTAATTGCTGCATCAGCCGCTTCTCGCTCTTCGGTCGTCAAATCGGCAGGAATCAGCATAGCATCTGCGATCTCTTCATCTGTATACTGCTTCCTTAGCTCTTGATATATCTTTTCATATTTTCCCATGATCTATATATTTTAAGACGAGTAGTTTGGATGCTTCTAAAAAAACAGCCATTTTATTTTCAGACTGTATAAACCCGTAGCCAGCATAGTAGTCTACAGGCTAACAATTCACTTTTTGGAACTTTCACTCCATGTGAACCTGCCGAATAAACCTGCCTGGAGCAGACAGGTTCGGCGGTTACGAAATGCTAATTTCTACGTCATTTTTTTTGCTCCTTCACCAACAACCACAACACCGCAGACACCCCCAAAGTCGCTGCACTTACCATGAAGATTACGTTTTTGTTGGGTTGCGCTTCTATGAAACCACCGAGTTGCGAAGCCACGATTTGTGGCAACACCACCGACAAGTTAAACAAGCCCATCATTAGCCCCATTTTTCGCTGATCGACCACTTCCGACATAATCGCAAACGGCAAACTCACCACCGCGCTCCAACCAATACCGACGACTGCCATCAAGACATACAAAGCAGTAATGGATTGTCCAAAAACAATAATCAAGCCGTAGCCAATTGCCATCAGCGCAATCGCTACCGTATGTGTCCGTACTCGCCCGATTCGTTCTGCGACAGGTTCTAGAACGAAAGCTGGAAACAAAAAACCGACCGTATTCAAAATAGCAAACGCAATTCCAATCTTAGTGCCGATTTCGTTGTTTTGCGCTTCTGTCAAGACAGCGTTGGTATCAAAACCCATAATGTTAGCTTTGATGTAAGCGAAAATGTAGATGAACATGGTTTGTACGCCCACCCAAGTAAAGGCATGCGCAAAACAGATTTTGAGGAAGGCTGTCCAATTCGTGGGTTTGGAAATGGCTTGTGCGTTGGTTTCATCGGCGATAGGTTCGTCCAAATGACGTGGTTCTTTGATGAAAAAAGTAGGAATCGTAGAGGCTAGTAAGACAAAAAATGCACCAATATAAATCAAAAAAATGTTGCCAATAAAGGCACTAATCAAGTACGCGAGAACACCAAAAAAGCCTGAAATCGTCTGCATCCACGTATAGCCTTTGGTACGCGCGTCTCCTTCGGGCGTCACATCCGCGATGATGGAACGGGCAGGATTGAAACTGACATTAATGGCTAAATCGAGTGTCAAAGCAACTCCAATAGCCACACCAATCAGACTCGTAATGCCCAAAAAGTTGCCGATGACATCAATGTAAGGCAATGCCAAAATCATGGCTGCAGCTATCGTTCCACCAACTAGAATGAACGGTCGTCGTCGCCCATTCCAGACCCAAACGTTGTCACTGATTGCGCCTACGATGACTTGCCCCAGTATACCTGCCAACGGACCAGACAACCACACAATTCCAATCTCCTCAATATTGAAACCGTACTTGGAATTCAAAATCCAACTAAGTGTCGCGATTTGTACGGAGAGCGCGAAGCCCATTGCCGTGGAGGGTAAACTGAGAAGAGCGTAGAAGGAACGTTTGATGGCTGCCATGTTCGTTTTGTTTGCGTTCAATAAAAAATTGACCTCTTCTATATTGGAAAAGTGGCTGTAAAGATTGGAATAAATTTGAAAAGATGGACAACTCAAAACGGTGCAGCAGAAATCAGCTTCAAACTGAAAATACAAAGTAGGGGAGTACTCTAGCTATCCTTTGGAGGTGGTATAAGTTGGCTTGCCCGAACTTTACACGAGCTACCATGATGAAATCTATATACGAAAAAAGCCGCCTTTCTACTGAAAAGCGGCTTTTGAATATACTAAATGTGGTTATTCAACAGCGATAAAATTCCTCTTGTCTACTAGTATTTTCTTACTTTATCTTGCGCCATAGTCACGACTTTCTCTTGCGCATCGATCTGTTCTTGTTTGGCTATTTGATCTTTCTCGTTTTGCTGAATGCTGTTTTCCATTTCGCGGATTAGCTCATTCGCTTCTTCGATCTTTTTCTCGTACTGTTCTTTGTCCTTTGCCAAATGATCCAGCTCCTTCGTCAATTCTTTCAACGCTTTTTCTTGTGCTTTCAAGTCATCCTCTGCCATTGATTTTTTGACGGCATTAGCGAAGTCTTTCAGGAGTTGTTGCGCGCTTTCGTACGCCGCTTCATGTGTTTCGGAGGCTAAATAAGCACCACCTAGATCGAACCAAAAAGTAGCTAACGTACCACTGCCACCCCGCTCGAATTGTGCATACAGATCGACAGTATTATTGCTAATATTCTGCAGTTTCGCGTCATCAGAGACATACAAGCCACTTTTACGATCACGCTGCGTACGTGTTTTGAAGTCTTTTGAAAACTGCTTCCACACCTGCTCTACTTTCTTCTCTTCTGCATTGGGAATCGCCATGCTTAAAGCATTGTGCGTACCAGCACTCATTGTTTGAAGATTCTCCTCAATCATAACAGCCTGCTCTTCTTCTGGCATAAAACCTTGCGACTGCGCAAACATGCTAGTGCTGATTAGAGTAAATAGGAATACCAAGATAATAGAATGTTTCATTCGATTTGAATTTAAGGAACGATAAAATAATAAGAAAGCACCCAATTGGGACACCTCAAATGCAAGCTAGTGTATCTTTAGACGAAAAATTCAATAGTAGTCACTTTTACAATAGTATCGGTTGCCCTATGCCACTTTCACCAAGCGACCCACTAACTACTAAAGCGATGTCAGCGGAAACACTATTGTATCAAGGCGTCGTTTTATATAAATTTTTGCAAAATGATAGGAAAATCTACTCGCTATAAAAAGTGAATGATGTAATTTACCTTTACTTTATGAAATACTACATCATCGCAGGCGAAGCGTCGGGAGACTTACATGGTGCTAATCTGATTAAAGCGTTACGAGAAGCAGATGCTGAGGCGGACGTCCGAGCATGGGGTGGCGACCTGATGCAGCAAGCAGGCGCGACACTTGTCAAGCACTATCGTGATTTAGCATTTATGGGATTTGTGGAAGTGGTGAAAAATCTACGAACGATTCTGCGGAACATGAAGTTTTGCAAAGCAGACATTGACAGCTATCGTCCTGATGTGTTGATATTAGTCGATTACCCTGGTTTTAATTTACGCATCGCCAATTGGGCAAAAGAAAGAGGTTATAAAGTATTCTATTACATCGCTCCTCAAATCTGGGCGTGGCACAGTAGCCGCATTCATCAAATCAAAAAGTCCGTGGATCGGCTCTATGTCATTCTACCCTTTGAAGGACAATTCTATCAGGAATTTGACTACGAAACGGAATATCATGGACATCCTCTAGTGGATGTACTTACACAGCGAGAGGTAGATGTTGATTTTCGAGAACGCCATCAACTCAGTGACTTACCTATTATTGCCCTTTTGCCAGGCAGTCGACAACAAGAAGTACAACGCTTACTTTCTGTCATGTTAGAACTAGTGCCGCGTTTTCCAAACTATCAATTCGTCATTGCGGCGGCTTCTGCTTTATCACTTACTGAATACCAACAAATCATGGTCAACGCTGGACTAGCGCAGGAATCACGGTGCCGAATTGTTCAAAACGAGACGTATGCTTTGCTACAAGAAGCACAGGCAGCACTAGTGACGTCGGGTACGGCGACATTGGAGACAGCTATGTTGGGCATTCCCCAAATCGTGTGTTACAAAACCAGTCCGATCACCTACTTTTTAGCTAAACAGTTAGTCGACATCAAGTATATTTCCTTAGTCAATTTGATAGCCGATCAAGAAATCGTTCCTGAAATGATACAAGGCAATTGCGAAGCCGATCAGTTAGAACCAATAGTACATCAGTTGCTACACGAACAGCGACGAGAAACCATGATTTCGGCTTATCAGCAATTGCACACGCAGCTAGGCGAAAAAGGCGTAGCACAACGTGTGGCACAGAGTATGGTGCAACGGCTCACTTTTTTACCACCAAATCCTGCATATTCAACTGAGCAGGAATAAATGAACTCGCATCTCCTCCACCGACAATAATCTCCCGAACAATGGTCGAACTGATGTGCGAATACTCGGGTTTGGAAATCAAAAAGACCGTTTCGATGCCATCGCCAACAATATGATTCAGTTGCGAGATGGTTTTTTCATAGTCAAAATCGGAAGCATGACGCAAGCCTCGCAATAGAAAACGAGCCCCGATTTTGGTACAAAAGTGTGCCGTCAATCCCTGAAAACTGTCGACCTTTACTTGTGGATATTCTTTAAATACTTCTCTTAAATTATCCAATCGTTGCTCCAACGGATAGAGGTATTGCTTTTGGGAATTGATACCAATCGAAACGATAATCTCATCAAACAATGGTAGCGCACGATGCACCAAGTCGACATGACCAATCGTGATGGGATCGAAAGAACCTGGGAAGACAGCAATTTTCATGTTTAGGTTAAGTTTTTCTGGGCTGAATGTATGGTTTTTTCGGATTGGAATACTAGAATACCTTTCATTTTCAGTTATGTAGCTTAAAAATTCCTCAAAGAATACTAAATTGACACCTCAACCATTCATAATCACAAAACGAGAACTTCATCAATGCCCACTGTTCAAACACTTATTATGCAAGATAAGCTCAAGCCTGTTCTTGAGTTTTTAGCCACTAAGGCGGATAGTTACGACAACAATAGCATCATCATGCTACAAGCTCGTTTGAATCGTTTGTCTAACAATCTATCCCAAGGTATCATCAATAGTGAAAACGCTGGTTTAGAGCAAAATCGGATTCGCTTAGGTGTTTCTAACTTGGCAGAGCAAATGGGATGGTTACAAGCAGAACTATCCACGGATGGGTCTTCTTCCTCCACCTCTTCTTCGTCCAATACAAAAGACAAAAAGCAGTTACTCTTTCTATGTTCTAGCCCCAAAGGTGCAGCTACTTTAGACTTTAGTAGCGAATTGGGAACAATCGATCAGATGCGACAGATCGGTCAAAAACGGGATCAATTTGCAGAGCCTACGATCAAAACACAGGTTTTAGCTCGGCAATTCCTTAAACTGCTCTCCAATTACAATCCTAATATTCTACACATTTCGCTACACAGTTCTAAAAAAAGAGGACTATACTTTGAGAATTTAAGTGGTGCACCTGATCCAGTCGGTGTCGAAGAATTTAAAGACTATATGGCGCTGTATCAGAACGATATTTCAAAGGACAATCCAATCGATCTAGTCATTTTAAGTGCTTGCAATTCGTTCGATCATGGAAAAGCTATTCAAGGATTAGTCAAAAATGTTGTGTGCATGAATGACTTTATACCTGATGAAGCGAGTGTACACTATGCCTACGGTTTTTACAGTAGTCTTTTCGATGGCAATGAACCTAGTTTAGCTCATAAGATGGCAGTCATGCAACTGAAGCATGAAAAATTTGAAGGGGTGGAAGATGTCTATAAAATTCCGCAATTTTTGAACTAGTCTTTCAATATTCAAATCAATTTATTACACTATTTCAAATCAACAACCATGTCCACACCTAACCAACAACTCCTCCAAAAGTACGGCTACGAAGTCGTCGCACTACCTCGCACCAATATTGAACCATTAAGTCTACTCGCCAAAAATGGCAATGCGCTAGAAATGATTGATAGTCCCATTCAGGTGCTGTTTGAAGAAGATATGAAACCCATTCCAACCATCGACCGACAGACAGCTGGCATTGCTGATAAATTAGTGATTGCTGGCGACGTTGGGGGGAATGCAAATGTATTGAGTGGTATTTTTAGCGCACTCAAACTAAGCGATTCTACACTGGAAGCTGGACTCAAAGGCGAGTGGAGTCGAACGGCTAATATTGTCATTGATAATGTGGTGGAGCGTAATGTACAATTAGTCGCTTTAGACGGCTTTTTAACTGGTGCTGTTCCCGTACAAGGCGAATTTCGTACCTACGAAAAAATGCTAAAAGAAGGTGAGTTGTATGTCATCACTGGCACATTGAGTAGCGACACTTTCACAATAGACTTAGAAAGAGGAGGTGGCATCAATGGCGAATTAAAAACGAAATTGGAAGAACTCGTCGATGTGAGCGGACAAGTCAATCGCAAAAAGGAAGGTAGCTACAGTCTGAAGAGTATTGACGGCGAACCACTCGTATTTGCGTATCGTGCGGCGCGTATTCACTATGACGAAACGCAGTGGTGGGAGTTTTGGAAAGCCTATGAAGCTGGATTTCGACTAGTAAAAGAACGTGGACTAGTCATGCGTAGTTTAGATGAGGACGTACAAAGTAGCGAAGACGCGAACGTGGACTTTTTGAAAACGGAAAATGGCGTTTCTAGTATATAGTAGAGGTGATAATTGAGGCGTGAACGGTGAGAGTGGCTAGACCTTCGCCAAACAATAAGATTTTGTTTATACAACTTTTATCTCTTGATTCGTCTTCTATATCAATAGAGACTCCTAAGACTGTATGCTTTTGAAGTTAGTCCAATGTAGGCTATGTGCAAAGTATTGTAGAATAATAATCTATGTGTTCTATGTGCCTATGTGTTTCAAAACTGTATAGCTTTTAGTAGTGATTAGTTAATTCAAACAAAGAAAACAATGAAGAGAGGATGGATTATTATACTGCTGCTGCCTTTATTCACCGCTTGTGATCCAGCAGCGATACAACGTGCATTGGAAACAGCTTCTGAACTAAGCGGGCAAGCACTGACGCAAGAGCAAATCGGGCAAGGACTGAAACAAGCCTTGGAAATTGGTATATCAGAAGGTGCTGCTAAGTTGTCCGAACAGGATGGCTATTACAAAAGTGCCTACAAAATCTTGTTGCCAGAAGAAGTCCGCAAAGTCACCGATCGCCTACAAAATATTCCAGGCTTCACGAATGTGGAAGATATTTTGTTAGAAAAGATCAATCGAGGGGCAGAAGATGCCGCCAAGCGCGCCAAACCTATTTTCGTCGACGCGATCACGGGTATGTCGTTTCAGGATGCTACTCAAATTTTGATGGGTGACAAAGACGCCGCAACACAGTATTTGAATCGAGTGACTTACACCAATTTATACAACGAATTCAATCCAGTCATTATCAGTTCATTGGACAAGTTCAATGCACGAAGCTATTGGAAGGACATTGTAGAACGCTACAACAAAATTCCGTTAGTCGATGACGTGAATCCTAATTTGGATGACTATGTGACGACGCAAGCGTTGACAGGTTTGTTTAGTATGGTCGAAAAGAAGGAATTAGATATTCGAGAAAATGTAGCAGCACGTACAACAGAACTATTGCGAAAAGTATTTGCGCGACAAGACAGTTAGATCATGAATTATGGGTTATGGATCATGAGTTATAATCCATGACTCATAACCTATAAATTATCCTCGTGAAATGATTGAAATTCATTGTTCAAAACAGTTGTGGGGTGAATGCGTCGAAGAAAGCAGACGCCTCATAACTGCTCTGAACACCAAAAAATGAATTTTATTATTGAACTCAAATCCAGTCATGGAGACTTCAGAACTACTCAAAAAAGTGCGAAAGATTGAGATCAAGACGAAAGGCTTGAGCAAGCACATCTTTTCTGGTGAATACCAAAGTGCTTTCAAAGGGCGCGGTATGTCGTTTAGTGAAGTGCGCGACTATCAGTATGGCGACGATGTTCGGAATATCGACTGGAACGTGACGGCGCGGACTGGTGATACGCACATCAAAGTATTTGAGGAGGAGCGGGAGTTGACAGTGATGTTATTGGTTGATGTGAGTCAATCTTCGTTTTTCGGGACGTCTGCGCAGACCAAAAATGAGATTTTGACGGAGATGAGTGCCGTCTTATCTTTTTCAGCGATTCAGAATAATGATAAAGTAGGTGTACTCTTCTTTTCTAGCGAGATCGAAAAATTCATTCCACCCAAAAAAGGAAAGCAGCACATTCTGCGCATCATCCGCGAGTTAATTGACTTTCATCCAAAGCATACTGGCACTGATTTGGGTAAAGCTTTTCAGTATTTTAATAATGTCGTCAAAAAGCGTAGTATTTGTTTCGTCCTCTCTGATTTTATGACCCAAAATTACGAAACACCTCTACGAATCGCAGCGCGTCGGCACGATATGATTGGCGTTCACCTCTACGATCCGCGCGAAGCCGATCTACCAAATGTAGGTTTACTGAGAGCTGTAGATGCCGAAACGGGGGCGGTGCAGTGGATTGATACCTCGGTGCGCGAAGTGCGCGAAAAATACGCCAACTGGTTTAGCAACAATCAACAGTATTTTCAAAGTAACTTCCGTAAAAGCGGCTCGGACACCATTAGTATTCGGACAGACGAGTCGTATACGAGTGCCTTGCATCAGTTTTTTAGGGCGAGAGCAGGAGCGGTGTGAATCTTTTGAATATCGAATATCGAACAAAGAATGATGAATGTCAAAGTGGCTAAACGACACTTGTTCCATACTTTTGTATGCTTCCATCTATTGCAAATAGATCAAAAAGCATAGATTTGTAGTTAATATGATATTTCGATTTTTTTACGTCTTCATCTTCATCTGTTTTTGTCTGTCACTCTCCGCACAGATCAAAGTGACGGCTAGTTTGGATAGCACGGTCTTTTTGATTGGCGATCAAGTGCATATCCATCTGCAAGTAGCCAATTCTGCAGATATAACGGTCGATGCTGTTCAAACAGAAACGATCAAGTCGACAGAAGAATTTGACTGGATTGGTGAAACGGCATGGGACACCATTAGTGCGCAGCAATTGCGAAAAACGATTACGGTACAAGTCTTCGATTCGGGCTATTATGCCATTCCCAATATTCCTGTCACTTACACGCAAAACAATATTAGTCGAAAAGCTTTGAGCAATGATCTCGCTTTTACGGTACAGACCTTGGAAGAAAGACAGGAAGAGCCACTTGCGCCCATCAAACCCATATTTGAAGCCCCTCCAAGTTGGGCAGATGCGTTTTGGGTAGTATTGGTCGCCTTACTGTTGGCTGCCCTCATTTTAGGGCTGCTCTATCGACTTTCTAAAGGCAAGCCACAAATGCTAGTCGAACCGCCACCTGTCACTTTATTGCCTCATCAGTTGGCGTTGCGCGCGCTGGATGAATTGGAGGCACAACAACTATGGCAGCAAGGAAAAGCAAAGCAATATCATACCAGACTGACTCAAATTTTACGACAATATCTAGAAGCGCGTTTTAACGTTCCAGCTTTGGAAATGACGACGCGCGACACCGTCCGACAATTGCAACAGTTGGATATCGCCGATCATTGGAAAGGGGAACTAGATACCATGCTACAGTCTGCCGATTTGGTCAAATTTGCGAAAGCAGAACCGCCCGCTAGTTTTCATGAATCGTCTGGACAAGCGGTGCGTGACTTCGTTTTGGATACGAAAGAAGAGATTCCAGAAGAGGAAGAAGCAGCGATAGAAGAGCAAGTCGAAGAGCAGCAGGGGATTGTGATTTCGGGTATTGGAGCGCGAGCAGCGGCAACATTTGTGGATGGTTTGATCCTAATAGTTGTCGTGCTACTAACATTTCTTTTGTTGATGGCTGGTATCTATTTAGTCAGGGGGCAAGAATACTTTGCTACCTTGACGGAAAGTTACGACGCGCTGTTAGCGGCTACGTCCGTATTTTTGATAGCCACTATTTTCATCATGCCATTTCTCATCAATTGGTATCTACAGGCTTATTTGACTCATAAAAACGGTGCTACGCCAGGCAAACAGTTGCTTCAAATTCAAGTAGTCGATGAAGAATTTGAGTTTATTTCCTTAGGAAAAGCGACCCTTCGATGGCTAATGTCGATAGTCTCTTCTCTAGCCTTGTACGCAGGTTATATTATCGGTGTGGTTCGTTCGGACAATCGGACGTTGCATGATTTGACGGCACGCACTTATGTAGCAGATGCTGAAATAAAGTTACCTGTTCATACTGATCAGTTAGCACCTTTCGGGAAGCGAGTCGTCGCCTATTTAATTGATATAATTATTCTGGGAGGTGTTTACGCGTTATTGATTTTTATCAGCAATCGCTATTTGGCGGATTCTTCTACTCTAGTAGTGACGCTTTCTTTAATATACGTTTTAGCCTATTGGTTGTATCTAGCAGCTTACGTGCAACGAACGCAAGCAACTTTGGGCATGAAAGTAGCTGGTATTTATATAGGTGATCGAGCAGGAAACATACCTTCGCTTCTATCACTTTCGCTACGAACGATCGTTTATAGTATTTTACCAGGTCATATTTTAGCTTTATTCTCCAAGCATCGTCAAGGTTTACACGATCACCTGGCGCGTACATACGTCTATGAGCGTTAAAATGCTGTTACATTCTTTCTAAGCTCAACTATTTTTCATATTTTAATTGACCAAACTCAACTAACGTGAAATAACTAAATTGAACTCAGACTACTTATGCGATCAATTTACCTTCTATTCGCTCTTCTTCCTTTCTTCTTTTGTCAATGTGCCACCAGCAAATACGATGTATTTCGCGTCGATAGCATAGAGGCGCAGCGTGACGAAGATGGACGATTCGTCGTGGAACGTCCTTATTTGAAGTTAGAATATGATTACTGGTCGTATGGTGGTATCGTTTGGATGCGCGCTACTAATGTGAGTGATTCGGAGTTGTGGTTGTACATTGATGAAAGTGGGTTGGAAGTGAATGGCAAATTACTGCCACACATGACAACGGAGGAAGTTTTTATGGCATTACGCGATCGCAATTTCTATCCACAACCCAAAGTTAAACTTGCACCTAAAGCGACCTACGTGCTAGAAAGCTATCCGATACAACCCAAACGCTGGAAATACAAAGGAGAGGAACCGCCACTTTACTACGGCAGTACAGATAGTCCGTTGCGTGTCAAAAGCAAATGGACGATTGCGCGTGGTGACAAAAACACCATGCTTTCTATCTACGACGAATTTTATGTCAGCAGTATTGACCGTATTCACCGACGCGATTTTAAGCAACAGGAAATAGCATTAGCTAACGACATGCACTTCTATTTCTTTCGAGACTATCGACGATTTTGGGCGGAAGTGGCGATTGAAGTGATTGGACTTTCATTAGCTTTATTAGTGTTGTAAAAAAGATAACATCTACCATTTTCTACGCTGCAACGCAATCACTGTCGAAAACAAAAAGAAGCCAATCAACGAAAAAAAGTAGATCACGTCACGACTATCTAATACGCCTCGACTAATAGATTTATAATGGTAATCAATACCAATCATTTGGATGATACTGTCCAACTTTCCAACAAAGCCAGGCAACGTACTAATGAATAAAAAGCCCCAATAAAAGATAAAACAGAGAAAGACCGCCAGCAGAAAAGCCACGATTTGATTGTTAGTCAGAGAAGAAGAGAAAATACCCATCGCCGTAAAAGCAGCCGCTAATAGAAACAAGCCTAAATACGAACCCAAAATAGCTCCAGAGTCTAGATTTCCTTTTGGTGAGCCCAATTCGTGAACCGTCCAGTAGTACAACAGGGTCGGAAGCAAAGCAAAAGCTACCAGCAATAGATTCGCTAAATATTTACCAACCACAATCTCCCCATCTCGCAACGGACGCGTCGCCAATAACTCAATCGTTCCATTCTGCTGTTCTTCCGCGAACGAGCGCATCGTGACCGCTGGAATGAGAAACAAAAAGATCAATGGCGCGATGTTGAATAACTGATCGAGCGTTGCAAACTTATAATTCAGAATACTGTAATCCGCAAAGACAAACATGAACAAGCCCATCAATACCAGAAAGATACCAATGACGATATAGCCAATGAGTGAGCTGAAAAATGCGTTGACTTCCTTAAAAAATATACTTCCCAAAATTAAATCATCTATGTCACACCTAGACTAACAGTCACAGCATGACTCATGTACTATAAATTAAATAAATGGACGATTGAATAGATCTAATCAGTTGATTATCAGTTGATTGGTCTATTATCTAACGTCTCTTATTAAGCCTTCGTCAATTCCTGAAATACCTCTTCCACACTAAACTGCTCCTGCTGCAACTCTAACAATGTCCAACCTTGCTGCACCACAAACTGAAACACATCTGCCCGAATATCTTGATTCGAGTCAGTCACCAGTTGCCATCTATTTTTCCCCATCTGCTTCACCTCTTGCACACGCTCAATTTGCGCCAATTGCTGCGCTTTCACTCGTTCTACCAGTTCGACATTCAACAAGGTCACGCCACTCAATCGACTCTGCAAAGCAGCAATCGAATCATTCGCGACCAATTTGCCTCTATTAATTATTAATACTCGATCACAAATTGCCTGCACTTCTTGCATGATATGCGTCGAAAAAATAACCGTTTTCTCTTTTCCTAGTTCTTGAATTAATCGACGAATATCGACTAGCTGATTCGGATCAAGACCAGAGGTGGGTTCATCCAAAATCAGGACTTCAGGGTCGTGCAACATCGCTTGTGCCAGTCCTACACGCTGCCGATAGCCTTTGGACAATGTTCCAATCTTTTTATGCTGTTCGCGTTGCAAGCCAGTCATTTCAACCATTTCTTGCACCCGCGCTTTCTTGTTTTTCACTTCTCGATGCAGTCCAGCCACGAATTGCAAATACTCCTTAACGTACATATCGTGGTACAGAGGATTGTGCTCTGGCAAATACCCGATGCGTCGCCGACTTTCTTCCGACTGTTCTTCTACATCAAAACCACAAACGGTGACTGTGCCACTCGACTTTGGAATATAGCTGGTCAAAATCTTCATCGTCGTGGTCTTCCCAGCTCCATTTGGACCTAAAAAACCAACAATTTCCCCCTTTTTGGCTTCAAAACTCAAATCATGCACCGCCTTCTGTTCGCCATACACTTTATTGAGTTGTTCAACTACCACCATATTTGAATTACGAGTTTGTGAATTACGAATTACGTATGCAGCGCGTATCAGTCTGCCTCAGCAAAGCTATCACTAAAAATCGGCTAAAAGCAAAAGAGCCTTTAGCCGATTGGAAAGGTAAACTGATTCAGCAATTAATAGGCTGCCATCGCTATATTCAAACCTTCCGCTGAAAAGCCAATAGCCAGAAGCCAACAACCAGTAGCGCAGCTACCTAAGAATCTCCATTATCCACCTGCTGTCCAAAATTGAATAACATAGATACACGAAGGGTGTTGTCCAATGGATTATTTTGATTCGTCGTCGGTACTAAATACGAGAAATTTAGACCAAAAATGTTGTATTTCAAACCCACACCAACCGTCAAAAATCGACGTCCACCTTTACTTTGGTGCTCATAATAGTAACCGGTACGTACGGCAAACTGCTGATCGTACCAATACTCTGCGCCTGCTGAAAAGTAAAGCTCTCTAAACTCCTCTGGCGCACCACCTGGCGCATCACCGAAGGAAGAAAACACACCACCAATTGGCGATTGCTCTCGATAATCTGGAATATCAGGATCACCAGATTGCTCACATTCATTTTCAGGAGTATCGGGATTATCGAAACAAGGGGTAGGCGCCAGTAATTTATTTACATCTGCCGCAAATGTCAAGGTGTTAAATTCATCTATTTTCAATTCGTATGCTGCTCCTATACCTAAGTTGGCAGGTAGGAAGTCTCGAACAATGGAGTTGGTATAGGTGATTTTAGAACCAATATTTCGAGCAGCCAAACCGATACGTAGGTTCGCATCATCCATCTCCTTTTGATAAGTAAACGAAATATCTGCTGCACCTGCTAGTCCTGCTGTGATTTCCTCGCCTGTCCCATTGACGCGCTGTCCAGCAGCCAGATTAGAATAGATGAATTTCGCGCCGACTGCTGCCGATAAGTTATCGGATAATTTACGGGCATATGAACCTTTCAACTCGAATTCATTCGGGCGACCTGTTCCTAACGGCTCGCCATTCGCATCCGTAAAAGAGATGCTACCTAAAGAAAAATAACGTAGGCTCAATCCGACGGTCTGTAGATCATTGATTCGACGATAACCGGATAAGTATGCCAAATAAACATCTTGTAAACCCAACTCACGCAACCAAGGCGTATACGTAGCTGAAACGGCAAATGGCTCCTCTGCAAACGCTAACTTAGACGCGTTAGCGTGCATGGAGTTTGCATCAGGCGATAGCGCAATAGCGACATCTCCCATTGCGCCAGAGCGTGCATCAGGGACGATATTTAAAAATGGAACAGCGGTCGAAACTGTGTTCACACAAGGTGTGCCATTTGTGGAAATTAATTGTCCGTTTTCGAACAGACATTGCGCAGCAACGCTTCCGATAAATAGCAGTGAAAGTGGTAAAGTAAATAATAACCTTCTCATGAGGCTCATCATTGTTTAGAGTTTGTTTAAAAGTAAGGTGTACTAGGATTTTAAACAGACTCTTTGTTTAGAAAATAATTTCATACCGTCAGGTGGACATTGTTCTAATTCCAACTCTTTCCATCTAACATTTAGCACTAGGTAGTCTGGCAAGTAAACATTATTGTTCAATTGCGATAAAAAAATATCAACTACACTTCTAAGAAGAAGCTGAAGATTCTGGAAAAAATAATGACGAGACTTTTGTGTAGCAAATGTTTCATCAACAGTCGATTAAGTGATGCCAAATTGAATTACCCCTTCCGTTTCTGGAAATAGTTGTTTCTTCCATTTGATCGCGTTGCTCACAGCAACAGGAAGGACAGAATTGTTGGACGTGGTAATTGTGATTTGGCGGTTAATTTAGTGTAACTGTTGCATCATAGGCAGGATACGCGGTTTTTATTTGTAGTGCTTAATAAGATGTTAAATAGGAGGTTTGAGATAATAACAGCCTTTTTGGAATTTTATTTTTTAGATTCTTGGAAACGCACGAATAAATTCACGCGCTTTGTGTGTTTTCGTTTGCCAACGTATGAATAAATTCATACGCTTTTGTTATTGCTTAGCTAATGGGCTTTGCACTCAGTATCTCTCGAAACTCTCTCTACCTGATCGTCGAAGGTTGCACCTTCGATGAGACCTACGCTCAGATAACAAATCCCTCTTAATAAATGTGACTGAAGTCGCACACTTTTGTTATGATCTTATCCGACGCTTGATGGAATATTCATTCTCCATCTTTCCAACGTATGAATAAATTCATACGCTTTTGTTATTGCTTAGCTAATGGACTTTGCACTCAGTATCTCTCGAAACTCTATCACTCTCAAAACTCTCCCTATCTCATCAAAACCACCTTCTCAAACGTACTCACCCCGCTTCTCACTGTTCCACTATTAATAGTCGGCTGTACATTGATGCGGTAAAGATACACACCTTTCGGTAAATCTATATTATTCTCACTCTTTCCGTTCCAAGGAATGCAGTTGCTACCAGTTACGACTTTTCCATCGGCGAAGATGCGTTCTTGAAGGACTTTAACGAGCTGTCCCTGCACATTATATATCTGTACTTGCACGTCCAGTTCTTCATTCGGAAAAGGATGCCCAAAAGCAAAGCAAGTTGATTCATCAAACGGATTTGGGAAAGCGAACACATCTGTCAAAGCAGCTCCTTGCACGTTGACGACCACAAATTCGGTGTACGCTTCCGAAGAGTTATTGGCGATATCCCAAGCTTTGACACGAACTTCGTGTACACCTTCTTCTAACTCACTCAATGGAAAACGAACTTCGCCACGCGTATAATCATCCAGTTCTGCCTCGTAAAAGTCGTTGAGGAGAATCGTATTTTGCGTATCGTCATCCAAAATAGCTTCCAAATCGTGTCCAATGCTATTACCAGATACATTGATGCCGTTATCGTCTTGTAGTTTGATGATGAGCAAAGGGCTACTACTCGTCTCGTCTCCAAATTCAAAGCTTTCGTCTTCTAGAAAGATTTGAATCGCTGGTCCTTGATTGTCGCTGAATGCTTCTTCATCCGCACCACCAATATAGATGGTCTCTTCTATACCGGCTGCATCTTGTCGACGCATGGCGTCTTTCGCATAGTAACTAATTCGTCCTGTTCCAAATTCAAAATTAATGTCTTTCGGCATCACGAATGTGAATGTAAACAGTCCATTAGTAATACTTGCGTTCCCTCGAAAGACCACATTTTTTTGTAGCTCAAAGTTAAATGGTCGGCTGCCTTCATCTTGCGCTAATGTGGTATAGGTAATCGCTTTATCGAAAATAGTCGGTGTCAGCGTGCCATTGAAATCGGTAGCTAACGAACCATCTCTATTCTGAATTTCGCCACTGATGGTTACTTTCTGCAACGCGCGCAACGTATCTGCTGAAATGCTAGTCGTCACGACTTTTTTAAGCGGCAATGCGAGTGGCTGGGAAGGATCGCCGAGCAACGTAAACTTTCTAGAATTATCAGAGCGACCCACAGAAGACGCATTTTTCGCTGTCCGCATAATGTGTCCTAATGTCGGTCGGCCACCATCTACCAATTGAAACATCGTATCGAATACCGAACGCACCAAAGCTGCATTGGAACTTGCATAGACTGCCCGAACGGTCGTAAATAGCGCAATGCCACCTCCTTGTGGATTGAGTAGTACTTCTTCACCGCCCGTCACTTGATTTGGATCGTCGTAGCCTGAAAAAGAACAGGTTGCTGTGACAAAAACTGGCAATTGATTGCGATTATTTAACTTTTTGATGTCGCCTCTATTTTTATCCAATACTCGCTCTTGCGCCCAACCTTGAGAACCACCATGCCCTAAGTAATTCAAAGCCAATACGCCCTTAAACAAGGCTTCTTTCAACGCTTCGGTCGCATCTGGAAAGCCTTCTCCACCCGACGTTGATTTTTGTGGGAACGCATCGAAATAAATTTTTTCTTGGTTAAAAACAGGCTGTTCATTTTTGAAGGTGCCAGCGATGCGGTCGGTATCGCGTAAGTGCAAATTATTGTCTTCATCATCTGCCACAAACGCCACTCGATTGCGCCAATCGCCCATGGCTTCTTCACTGACATCATAACGAATAATTTTGTCTACCACTTGCTGCGCAGAGGCGACTGTTTGCACTGGCAAGCGACCAACAGCGATATCTAAATCCCCTCTTAAATTGCCACCTTCTTCTTCATCTAGCAAAGCAAAAAAGTCATCAGATGGAAAGGCGTCAATCGGGTCTTCGGACTGATCGGTTTCGTAGACGGGAATGAAGTTGCCACCTCTATTTTTGATATTTCGATAGTCGAATGAACCATCGCCGAATAACAACAGATAGCGCAAATTGTCAGAGCGATTGTAGATCATACGTGCGAAGTCACGAATAGCAGTTGGGTCTTGTTTGCCTGATGAGAACTCATTGAAAATTTCGTCAATCAATACAGGCTGTACCGTCAATCCTGAATAGCTAGTCCGATGTCGTGCCAATTGTTCAGCTTGCTCTTTAAAGTCGTTGTGATAGACGATTATCAAATCGGCAGTATTGAGTGCATGTAGATTTTGGTTGGGAATGGAAAAGATACGTTTTGGAGTAGCAGCGTTTTGCGGGCGGAAAGCATAGAAAGAACGTAACGTTTCGCTAGGATAGTCGAATTGTTGAGCGTTGCCCCCTTGCCGTGTTGACTGTTCTACAACTTCGTTATGATTAGTAATATCCCAAATCGTCACGTCAGTAGCAGTAATCTCGAATTGACTTTGATTGTGTTCTAAGCTTCGGGTATCGCTGAATCGGAAGGGCTTACCATCATAACGCAATTCACAACGGGCGTTCAGTGTAATATAGTCCAACCAAGCTTCATCGCCAGTGTAAACCACGCGCAGGGAAAAGTCATCTGTTGCCGTCAAAAAGCTATCGCGTAAACTACCAATGTTTGCATAGGTGGCTTCGGTTGGTTCTCGAAATGAGCCAGAGGTGCTCGTAATAAAACTACTTTCTAAAACTTCGTCAGGAGTTTCTACCGAAAAGCGACGACTCTGTCGACTCCGTGCGGCTAGGTGGGTTTTAATTTGTATGGGTTCGTTGGGTACTAAATTAGGTAGCTGAAAGTCATAATCAATCGCTTCTATCTTATCGAAAAAGTCACCATACCAACGTTTTCCCGAGCCTTGCGAGAAGTCAAATTCATCCAATAAGTTGATTTTGTCTTCCTCAAAATGCTCCAATCGGTCAAACGTGCGACTGCTATAAGTTGCGCTTCCAGTTGAAGTGGTAGTTGTAATTCGCTTTCCAGCAGTCGTCCCGATTTTTAGAAAATAATAATTGTGAAAGTCAAACGCATTGCGCTCGACTAACCACATGTTGTCGGACTCGCTGTATAGCACCTCATCTGCTCCTTCTGCATAAAACAAAATGTAGTCGCCAGCATCCAATCGTCCATCGCCTCCATCTACGACTTCGATAGCTACTTCTTGCAGGTCATCTGGACGGTCTGCAATTACTGCTTCGGGCAATTCTCCTCCACCATTTCCAAATAACTGGATATTGACGGTATTCCAAGAAGAAACGTCGGCGTTCAACTGTTCGCTCAGCCAGTCGTAAGTCAGGCGGTAGATGCCTTCCTGTTCAATTTCGATTTTGTAGACTTCTCCATCCTGTAAGACGGACTGATTAGCAAATTGCGACCAGCTAGGAAAAGCGAATAAGAGAGAGAGAACGAGTAAAAGTAAGCGCATGAGAACAAGATTTTTACGAAAACGTGTACGTGTGTTTCCTATTGTCTAGAACAGGTCAAAGTGCCGTCAGATCAATGAGTAGCGAATCATTTTGCTACTTTCCAAATTCGCGCTGATCTGTTCATTTTAAATTTTTTTAAATTTTTTCCCCGTCTTAGTCAACAATGTCAAAACACTTCATGTTATAGAGTCGTATTTAACACAAACACGAACCTAAAGATTTTGGTTTTTTGGGGTTATACAGGGTGCGGCGACCATTATGGTTGTCGTCACCCTTTTTTTATGCTGTTTATAATTTGGAAACAACATAGAAGCATAGGAACATAAATAACTCCCCTTTGCAGTTTGGGTTCTTTACGTTTCAAGCAGAATAATAAATTCGTAACTTTTCATTGTCTTATTCTGTCTTCCGTTTAGCCGTATTCATCTCTATCATTTTTCCACTTTTCAATGCCAATGAATGCGTTACTTAACTATTTTATTGAGTAGCTACTATCTGCTGATAGCATGCGAGACTCCTTCTTCTACAGAACATTTAACTATGACTGACCGTGCTCAACAGCTTGTGAATCAAGCCATTGAACAACATGGTGGCGATGCATACGACAACTTGACACTCCACTATACGTTCCGAAAAAAAGCGTATACCCTTCACAATCAAGATGGTCAGTATACCTACACGCGTAGCTTCGAGGAGGAGGGAAAGCAGATTGTCGATCAATTGACAGCGGACAACTTTCAGCGAACCATAAACGGGGAAACGGTCACTTTATCGGATTCGCTCTCGCAACTTTATTCCAATTCTGTTAATTCCGTCCATTATTTTGTGCAACTCCCTTACCGCTTGAACGACCCTGCGGTGACTAAAAAGTATATAGGTGAAACAGTCATTAAAGGCAAACAACATGAAGTAGTAGAAGTGACCTTTGCAGAAGAAGGCGGCGGTGATGATTTTGACGATCAGTACTATTATTGGTTGGATGCAGAGACACATCAGCTAAACTATTTAGCGTACAGCTTTCACGTCAATGAAGGAGGCGTTCGCTTTCGAGCTGCTATTAATCCACGTCAAGTAAATGGCGTCATTGTACAAGATTACCTCAACTACAAAGCAGCAAAAGACACACCGCTTTCCGATTTACCACACCTTTTTGAAAATGGTCAATTGGAACTCCTCTCTACTATCGAAACGGAAAATCCGCAATAATGCAATTCACCACTGAAGAACAACAGTTGTATGCTCGTCATTTCACACTTCCTGAATTTGGTCAAGAAGGGCAGAAACGCTTGAAACGAGCGCGTGTGTTGGTCGTTGGCGCAGGTGGTTTGGGAAGTCCAGTATTGTTGTATTTAGCAGCAGCTGGTGTAGGCTGCATTGGCATTGTCGATGATGATCGCGTAGATGTGAGCAATTTGCAGCGACAGGTTTTGTATACACATGAGGATGTTGGAACGCTCAAAGTGGAAGCAGCACAACGACGCTTACAAGCCTTGAATCCACATATTCAAATCATCACACATGCAGAACGACTGACGGTCGATAACGCAATACGTATTATCCAACAATACGACATTGTCGCGGATGGTTCGGACAATTTTGCGACGCGTTACTTAGTAAATGATGCGTGTGTGCTGGCAGATAAAGTGAATGTTTACGCTTCTATTTTTCGTTTTGAAGGTCAAGTTTCTGTTTTCAATCACTTGCGTGAAGATGGTAGTCGTGGCGCGAATTACCGCGATTTGTTTCCAGAACCGCCTGCGCCTGGTAGTGTTCCCTCATGTGCGGAAGGAGGTGTTTTAGGTGTGCTGCCTGGGATTGTTGGTAGCTTACAAGCGAATGAAGTCATCAAAATTGCCGCGCAAGTGGGCGAACCGTTGGATGGACGTTTGTTTTTGTTTGATGCGGCAAGTTTTACGAGTCGCGT
>CAYLPW010000005.1:0-23328 GCA_964385665.1 uncultured Saprospiraceae bacterium | reverse complement strand
CGGAGTCAGCAGGCAGTACAGTTGTTGCAAGAGGAGTTTGGGTGGAAGGATGTGTATAGTTTGGAGGGTGGGATTTTGGCGATTAATTGATAAGTACGACTGAACTCGTACACTTTTGTTATAAATACAGCACTTGAAAGGCGTGATCGAATAACTCGAAGCCATCCGATCACTATCAAGTTACACCATGACTTTATATTTTAGGAGAGTGTGCCGAACAAGTTCAGCCACTACTTTAAACTACCTTATCCGCACAAGAAGAACTCGCAAAGGCATTCGGCTTCGCTTTGAACACAAACCCCATTCCCAAAATATAACCCATTGCCTCTTTCAAAGCTTTGTTAGATTGGAAGTTAGGATCAGTATTGATATCGGCGTGTACTTCTAGTTCTACTTTATAGGTGTCCAATAAATCGCAAAGTGCGTAAGCGATCTCTACCGACTTCGCTACTTCCGTAATCATTCGCTCCTTCAAGGTCATTTTTTGCGTCATCTTGTAGTTGCTGATGTACATGAAACCACCTTTCTTCTCACGCAAAAACACAATGACCGTAGCAAATTCAACTGTTTTACCACGCACTTGTGAGTCCGTACCAATACAAACTTTCAGACGGTGTCCGGATTCCGTTTCTCGGATAATGGTCTGCTCGACCATATCTTTAATCGGCAACTCAATTTTTTGTCCATTTAGACGTCTCCATTTCATGTTCTTGTATTTACATTTGTTGGATAAAAGAGTTTGTAGGCGAAGGTCTGATGCCAAGAATTCAATTCATCAATACTTAATATTGATTTTACTTGCTATGGTAAGTTATACCTTTTTTAGCACAATTGCCTATGAAAGCTGCTGTTCTACCTAAAAAGTTCCCTATATGATCTAAATATTACATGATGCATTGCTCTTTTTGTCTGTTTCAATTAATTTGTTGGTGTATCTTAAACTGTTTGATAAATACTACATATGTTTACTTTTGAAGTATCTAAACAGCAGTCTATTATCTAATCCCGAAAGCTTCTGGGACAATGTCTAACATCATGCTTATTATGAGTCAACAATTTACCCATCTGGACGAGAACGATCAGCCTCAAATGGTCGATATCAGTGCCAAAAAGAGTACACAACGTATAGCGAAAGCTAGAAGCATTGTTTTAGTGGACGATGCTATTTTAGAATTGTTGGCAGGTGGCGATATTCAAACGAAGAAAGGACCTGTTTTTCAGACCGCTATTCTAGCAGGTATTATGGCAGCGAAGAAAACGAGCGAACTGATCCCACTTTGTCATCCTGTAGGTATGGAGGATTGTCGCGTCGAGATTGAAGTCAATGAAGAGCGAGAAATCGTGATTGACTGCACGGCAAAAGTGAGTGGCAAAACGGGTGTTGAAATGGAAGCTCTCACAGGTGCAAGTGTTGCGGCATTGACGATCTATGATATGTGCAAAGCGTTCTCGCACAATATCATTATTAAAGAAACAAAACTGATGGAAAAAACGGGTGGAAAGAGTGATTTTAGACGAGAACGATAACCTTTTATTATGTCATATTAAATAAATTTCTTCTCAAATGCGAAGCGTTTAAAGTAGAAATTATAGAAGAATAGAATTCCTTTTTCGATCAGCTTAAGTAATAGCTGATAGGTGTGTAAAAAAGCGATTTCGTTCAATGCATAAACGATCAATAAGGACAATAGATAGCCAACTCCCGACACCAGCATTGCTAAAAAAAAGGTGTGATTCGCCTTTCGATTAGACTCAAATACAAAGTACTTTTCTAGGAAGAATTTAATCAAAACAGCAACTGGATACGCGATGCTTTGTGCCACCAAAGCACTACACTCCAACTGATAGTAAAGCAGTAAATACAGTCCAATATCAATCAGCGTCGCAATGATGGACGTTCCTAAAAACTTGAATTTCAATAAGACAAGTGATCGCCACTTTTCCATAACTATTTATTGCAGCTTACTTTTTCTATAAGCTTCTTTTCACAAAGGAAAAGTAATTGTTTTGAAATCCTCATACTTCGTCAAGAAAATGTTAAACAAATTATTTTAACAAATCTCATCGCACAAATGAAGTTGCTACTCCTTTTATAGGCAGAAGTAAGAAACTGTTTGTACGTACAACTATTTTCTGAAATCTTATTAATCAACCGATTAGAATCTATCGTCCGAACGGCGGTGGTAACTACCATTTATTGAAAAAATTTAAATAAAGATGAAAATATTAAAGCAACTACCGAGCCTATTTTTTATGTTGGCTCTATCGGTATCATTTATTGCCTGTGAAAGTGATGATGTAGATGATGATGTGAAAGCAAATAATGACATTACCATTGGTGCATTTATAGCTGGAGATGACAATTTTAGTATGTTGGCAGAAGCCTTAGATCGTACTAATTTGACAAGTGTGCTGAATGATGGAGACGAAGAGTATACCTTATTCGCACCAAATAATGCCGCTTTTGAGAAACTAGGTATGGATTTATCTGCTATCTCTGACGAAGACTTAACGAATATTCTACTGTACCATGTACATTCGGGTGACCGTATTGGTGTAGGTAATTTGACTTTTGAAGATCGTTATTTCGAGACAGCAGCAACAGCAGGTCCTAATGGCGAAAACTTGTCGATCATGTTGGAGCGCGACGATGATGTATTGCGTGTGAACGGAATGATGGCTGTATCTAGCACACCGAATGACTTTGAAAACGGTGCCATTTATGAAATCAACGATGTCTTGACACTACCAACTATTGCAAGTATTGTACTAGCAGATGAAAGTTTGTCTAACTTGGGAAGTGCATTGACTACTGCCTCAGGTGACTTAGATAAATTGTTGTCAGGAACAGATGTATTTACTGTATTTGCGCCAAGAAACGAAGCATTTGATGACATCAGTGAAACAACAAGTGGCTTGTCAGCTGATGAGTTAGCAAGTGTTCTAACGTATCATGTTGTACCAGGTAATATCCGTAAAGATGACTTGTCAGACGACCAAGTTGTAACGACAGCGAACGGTGAAACCTTCATTATTGACATTGATTTAGGTGTCGTACGCATTGAAGATAGTACTGGTGATAAAACGCTAGTATTTTTGACAGACATTCAGACTACAAACGGTGTTGTACACCTTATCAACGATGTACTAATGCCAAATGAACTGTAATTCATGATTAGCATGAATATATATTGAGTTAGAAAGCCGAATTTCCTTGTGGAAGTTCGGCTTTCTTTGTTAGGTCTACTCCTGTAGATACTGAGTCATCCAATCGACCATATATCTAATGACCTCGTCTTTAATAAGATCATTGTGGATTTCATGATACCCCCCTTGCCAAATTTCCAGCGTCACCTCACTTGTCAATCGCTTCGCTAATTCACTCGTTCCCGTCGGGTCAGTGATTTGATCGTCCCCGCCATGCATTGCCAAAAGTGGTACGGATAATTCACCAGAAAACTGATCAATCCGTTTTGCAGCATCCAACATGCAAGCACCCATTCCCAAAGAGACACGAGCATGTACCAATGGATCATTTTCATAATCGGTACAGCAGTCAGGGTCTCTGGAAAGATGTTTCGCATTCAACTCATTCGATTTGCCGACTGTTGGCGCGAATCGTTTGACGACATTTGCTACCTGCACCAGTAAAGCAGGCGGTGGACTCACCAGTCGAATCCAAGAACCCGTCACGATTGCTGCACGAATGTTCGGCTGTTTCTCGATCAAGTAGTTCAGCACAATATTGCCACCCATACTATGTCCGTACAGAAAAACTGGAAGGTCTTTATAATGCGCCTTGGCGGTTGCTAACAAATGTTTGACTTCCATCAAAAAGTTATCAAACTTGGGTACATGCCCTCTAGGTCCTTCTGACTGTCCATGCCCACGTCGATCATTGCCTAGACAAGAAAAACCATTTGCTGTAAAATAGTCTGCCACGTGATTGTAGCGATTGATGTGTTCGCCTAAACCATGAACGATACAAACGACCGCTTTTGGTTGTGCTGCTTTCCAATGTTTGGCGTAGATGTTGAGTTGGTCTTTTGTTTTCCAAGAAAATTCTTGTCCTAGCATAGTTTTATTGTAGTTAGCGAAGTGTCTGGTCTAGTATATCATTAAAATATGGTTAGCTTAAGGATTCCCACTATTAATAATCTGATCGTAATTAGGCGAAAGAATAATCTCCACTCGCCGATTCAATGCTTTGTTTCTGGAATTAGTGTTCGGTGCAATCGGCGCATAAAGTCCTCGCCCTGCCGCCACGATTCGATCTGGTGCGACTCCGTCTCTGGTCAATTCTTTTACTACTGCTGTTGCTCGTTGCACACTTAAATCCCAGTTGGTAGCTGCATTGCCGTCCGAGTCCGTATGCCCTTCCACCACTATACTCAAGTCTTCATATTCTCGACTATTTAAGCTCCGCGCGATCTGAGCAATCGCCTGTTTGCCTCGTGGTCCGAGTGTACTGCTTCCTGACCGAAATAGCAGCTCTTCACTTAAGCCTAAATAGATTTTTCCATCCCGACCGCTCACATTAAAGTCTCGATTGCTAAAATCGCGTAGATCGGTATTGATCGTGTTTTCTAGATTGCCCATACGTACCCCTTCTTGATCGAGCAGTACCATCAATTCACTAATGCGTCGCTCTCGTTCCAATACTTCATCCTGCATATAGCCTAGATCGTTCTGTGTCCGATCGAGTCGCCGTTCGCGCTGTTCGAGCATGTATTCCATTTCCAAGAGTTCGCGCTCTCGCTGATCGAGTTCGGCTTGCTTGGCGGCTAGGTCTTCTGTGAGTCCCATTCGCTCCATCGAAGAAGCACTGATGACCCGATCATTGCGGTCAATGGTTCGATTGAACCGATTGAGAATATCTTCGTAGTTGCGCTGGAGGTTACGGTTGGTCGCTTCCAGTTGTTCTAAATCGTAGTAGGAGTCGGAAAGCTGTAGATTCGTTTCGCGTAACTCTTCGTCTAGCTTAGTGGATTCTTGACGTAGCGAATCAATAGAATCAGCTTCTTGTTCCCAATATTCTTTTGCGAGTCGCATTTCGTCATACTTTCGGACAGAAACACAACTACTTAAAAAAATAGAAGCCAATAGGAAATAGGATAAGAACTTCATGGATACTAAATTTGAGTATGGATTGGACAAACAATAGAATGTTCTAGTCCGTACAAAGGTTGAGACAGCCCCACTGTCCAATCAAAATATACAAGGAAAGAGAAGACCACAAGTCATGTTTCGTCTTTCGTTGAATGTAATTAATGTATGAAATTACGAGTAAATAACGCGTTTTTAGTAGAAATTATCAGTTGCACCATGAAAAAATATGCTTACGGACTATTTTTAGGGCTATGTATACTCGCCTGTGATTCAGAAACTGAGGCATCTAAACTGTATAATTTACCTGCCATCAACGAAGATGGTTTGCAAGCGGTCATCGAAATTCCAGCTGGTACTCACGCCAAAATCGAATATAAGACGGCTACTAAAAGCTTTGAGGTTGATACGCTCCATGGTCACGACCGCATTCTTAACTTTTTGCCTTACATCGGCAACTATGGGTTCATTCCTTCGACTTATATGGATCCTGCATTAGGGGGCGACGGCGACGCGCTGGATGTACTCATCTTAAATTCTAGCTTACCGACAGGTTCTGTTTTGAATATCTTACCTATTGGTGCGCTCGTGCTGCGTGATAATGAAGAAATCGACACCAAAATCATCGCTGTTCCATTGGATAGCACCTTGCGGCAGCTACAAGTCGACAACTTCAAAAGCTTACTCATTGAACATTTTATGGTGAAACAGATGATCGAAAACTGGTTCACGAGTTACAAAGGCGCGAATGGGCAAGTGGAACTGGTGCGTTGGGAAGATGAAGTGGGGGCGCTACGTGAAATTAAAAAGTGGAGTGTGGAGTGAAGCCTATGATTGACAAGTACGACTGAAATCGTATCCTATTCAATACAACGCGTTCCATTGAAGCGCGACTACTCAGTTGATCTATGAAACTCAATCCGGCGAGTTTAGAATTGATATAAGTTATCTTTTCCGTTCCCTAATTACCTCTGCTCTCTCATACGTATCGCTCAACTTTCACGTTAGTTGGTAACACAGGTTACAATTTCCTTTAATTGATTACAATTTATGCAAACACGATACGCACTTTGTGTCCTACTATTTCTATGGGTACACTTCCAACTTCAGGCTCAAGATCAAATTTTAAGTGGTCAAATCAATGCTTACGCTTCAGTCACCACTATCGACACCTGCGACAACAGTATTACAATAGATGACCCTACCTTTTTCGCTGCTGGCACATCTGCTATTCTCATTCAAATGAAAGGTGCGATTATCAATGAAGGAGTGGAAGACGAAAATTTTGGTAACATCGAAGCACTCAATGGAGCGGGACTGTACGAAAAAGTGACGATTGAATCAGTAGACGGCAACACACTAAGGATAGAAAACAGACTATTGAATAGCTACGATCCTAGTACTTTGGTACAAGTAGTCAGTATGCCTACTTACACCAATGCGACTGTTCAAGATAGCGTTTTTGCACAGCCTTGGAACGGACAAACAGGTGGTGTAGTCGCTATGCGCGTTGAAAATACGTTACTCCTCAACGCACCTATTAGTGCTGATGCAGCAGGCTTCCGAGGAGGAGCGATTATAGAATTAGGAGAAAATGATTGTACTGGCGGATTGAATAGTGCCTTTCGTTTTGCCTACCCGGATAGTGACTGGCGAGGAGCGCGAAAGGGAGAAGGTATAGCCCAGTTCATTGAAAGCAAAAGTAGTGGGAGAGGGCCACAAGCAAACGGCGGTGGTGGTGGCAACGATCACAACTCTGGCGGTGGTGGTGGTGCAAATATCACTTCTGGTGGACAAGGTGGCAATCGAGCGACACCATTTATCGATCTAAGTTTGCAGTGTAAAGGAGATAATCCTGGTCGGAGTGGAAATGGATTGACTACCACAGAAGGACGTCTTTTTTTGGGCGGCGGCGGCGGTGCTGGACACACTAACAATACGGAAGTCGGTGCGCCTACACGAGGAGGTAATGGTGGTGGACTCATCATTATAGAGGCGAATACAATAACTGGCAACAGTCAACGAATCAGCGCAGATGGAGAAAGTGCGTTGATAGCAGTTGGAGATGGTGGAAGTGGTGGTGGTGCTGGCGGCACTCTTCTTTTAATCGTCAATAACATCACTGATAATGTAATATTATCTGCTAGAGGTGGTGACGGTGCAGATGCAGACAACGTAAATGGCAATAGCTGCATGGGAACAGGTGGTGGCGGCAGTGGCGGACGCATCATTACTAATGCCAATACTAACACGGAAGTTCAATTAGCTGGTGGCAGCAATGGCTTATCCATCAACAGCTCTAATAGCAATTGTCAATCAGTCAGCAACAATGCAGAAGCAGGAACAGAAGGTGTGGTGAATCGACTTACTAGCATAGTGATGAGTACAGCATTGAATACACCTTTGACACTTGACCAACAAACGGAAGAGATCATCACTTGTGCAGGTAGTACAGTTAGAATAGGCGTTGAAGCTTCTGGTGTGGGCGTGACTTATCAGTGGCAGTTCGACGACGGTAGTGGTTTTGTCGATGCAGTAGCCCCTGCTTTTTCAGGAGTTACAAGCAACACATTAAATGTGGCTAATATTGACGCTGCTCTGGCAGCCAATTCCTATCGTGTGATAGTTCGGAGTGCTTGTGATGAAGAAGTCATTAGCGAACCAATTACTATTACATTGAGCAGCGATGCAGCTATTCCTGATTTTGAAAGCAATTTGCAGACTGGTGGCGTTGTGTTGTTTACCAGTACTTCCGAGAATGCAGAAACCTATATTTGGGACTTTGGAGATGGCGTGTTGAGTACAGACCCGAATACAAGTTTCACTTTTCCAGAAGAAGGCGAGTACGAAGTCACGTTGACAGTCAGCAATGAATGTGGCGAAGAAAGCATCACGAAAACGATAGTCGTTGTTTTTGAACCCACAGCCAACTTTAGCTTTGACAATACAACGGCTTGTGCACCCGTTGATATCACTTTTCAAAATGAATCTACTGATAATGTCAGTCAGTACTTTTGGCGGTTTGAAGGCGGAACACCTGAAACCTCTACGGATGAGAATCCTGTTGTCACTTACACCGAATTAGGAACGTATACAGTCACCTTGGTGGTCAGTAATGAAGTTGGTAGCGACACCTTAATACGCACAGAAGCATTGCCTATACAAGCAGCACCTAGTGCTAATTTTATTGAGGAAAGTTTGAATAATGACCTTAGCATTCAATTGACGAACACTACAGTAGGTGGTGAACGTTTTGTTTGGGATTTTGGAGATGGCAACAACAGCACCGACATCAATCCTACACACACCTACGATGCTCCTGGCACCTATACGGTCATACTGACAGCGACCAACGACTGCGGAGACAACCGTATAGAGCGAGAAGTGGCAGTCGGTAGCGCCCCTTTAGCTGCATTCACTTCTACAGCGACGAGTGGTTGTTTTCCAGTCACTATTCAGTTTTTTGATCAAAGTGATGGCAGTGTGGATGATCGAGTTTGGTCGTTTCCTGGCGGGCAGCCGAGTACTTCGACGGAAGAAAATCCACGAATTACGTACGATTCAGTAGGTTTGTATACTGTCAGTTTGATGGTAATGAATGAACTAGGAGAGGATGAAATCGTAAAAGACTCACTTGTTTTAGTGTTGGATGCCCCTCGTCCATCTTTTATAGTAGAAGCCGTAGATGGTGATGTTCAGTTTATGAATACTTCCGAGAATGCGACGCGCTATATTTGGAGTTTTGGAGATGGTAATACCTCGGTAGAAGAAAATCCGACGCATACTTACGACCGCAGCGGTTTATACTTCGCTACCTTAAATGCGTACAACGATGCGTGCGCAGCAGCAGCAACAGAACCTGTCAACATTTTGCTGTCCTCTTCTGATAATTGGAAGGAAAAAGTTCAGATTCAAACCTTCCCAAATCCAGTACAAACGCAATTGAACATCATGTTGAATGGTTTGCAGCAAGAGCGATTGGAGTTGCGCTTGCTGAATTTGCAGGGGCGGCTAGTAAGAAATCTTATCGTACGAGGTGAAGATCAAGTACAGCTGGATGTTGCCAATTTAGCTTCTGGCGCGTACATCTTACAGGTTGTCGGCTCAGATTGGCAGGTGAGTTCTACTATCGTAAAAGAATAACCGTATTGTAAGGCATTACTATTTTGTAGGTGAAAAATGGTCAGGCGAGTTTTTAGAAGTATCGGGTTATGACTCTACAAGGTGCGGAGAAGAAAGTCTACGCTAGGTGGCTTAGGAACGGTCAAGTACTAACTTTCCGATTGATGACAGTAGCTTTTAAATGGATGCTACGTTGAAAATACTCGCCTGATTTCCATCCACTCTCTACTACGTCCAAATACGGAACTTATTCTCGCCCATTCCTTATCCAAGAATAGTAAAAGATCTATTCCTAAATCTAACACAGTAGCCAGTTGGGAGAAACTCAAAAATGGGGAGGTTGTAAAAGATAACTTTCTTTAAGCAGACCGCATACATCAAGCGTGTACACAACATTCAGTAAGTCAGTTATAGCTCCTTACAATCTAAAATGGATAGCTCCGTAATCAAAATACTATCTCGCCCATCCACAGTCAATAGGGTGTCTCGAAAAGAGCCAGATATAAAGCGTGGCTTTCCGCCACTAAAAAAGCCTTCTCCCTTACAAATAGCAACGCTTCTACTAGTCGTGATGACTGCTTCAGTAGCTGTCGTGGGAGCATCCGCCATCTCTGCTATCTGACGTGGAAGAATAGATACATTTGACTTGGTTGGGGTGTGTGCTACTGCTTGAAGTTGATGGCTAAATATAGGAGATAGCGTATCTGCAACGATAGCTTCAGGCAGAGTGAAAATGCTTGGGTCAGGTGGACTGACGACAAAGTTCCACATGCAGCAACTAAAAACGACTATTGACAATAACTTACTCATATCGGTTGTCGAGAACAATTTGAATATAACAATAGCTACATTCAAGGTTTAAAGAATATATACCCTTGTACCCTTATTGTTTAGATGTAATTTTCTGAAAAAGTAACTGAATTGGTCTTCAGCGATACAATGAATCACTAGAACAATGCAGTATACAATGTAACCAAAAGGAAAGTCTCATTTCCTTTTTGCTAGTCTGTCGACTATGGTAAGTAAGTGTGTCACAAAAAGTGACGGCTAGTTATGTATTGCTGTGCGGAACTTGCTTTATGTTGCTGTTCCTAATTGTCTTTTCAGTCGTATAGATGAATATTCGATTGAAAAGTTTAATATATTTATATCACCTGTAAATCGAACGCAATATATTTGAAAATGTTATCATTCTAGAATAGAAGCTACAAAAGTGCTATTAATTTCTTGTTAATGTATCTTGTAGCCGAACAGATATCAGCATTTATCTAGCACTCACCAACAGTTCGAGCAACACGCATATTGTTCTCGGTTTTCCATCTATTTTGCTCATTTATTGCACACATTCAAATTTTTTTGAAAAATTTGATGGTACGCTGACCAGAAATTAATTTTGAAAAGTACTTTAAGTTGCTGCTTATCTAAGGAAAACATTCCATTTGCCACATTATTAGTTGCTATTTATTAAGTAGGCATGCACAGCTGATTACTATCTGATAATGAGTGACTTGCACATGAAATGAAACTATTATAATTTTGCGGTCGCCAAGACCGTTTAACGCATAAACAAACAAACTAGAACCAAAATTAGTAGTTATGAAGAAAGAGTATTTAGCTAAGAAAGGAAAGTATAAGGTAACATTTGCATTACCAAAGCAAGCCCTAGAAGGGCATAAAGATGTTGTCCTATTAGGAGACTTCAATGATTGGGATCGTTCTGGTATTCCAATGGTTTCTGAAAACGGACACTACAAAGCAGATTTAGAACTGACTGCTGGACGTTATGAATTCCGTTACCTCATAGATAATGAGAAATGGGAAAATGATTGGCAGGCAGACGGCTACGTTTCCTCTCCATTCACTGGCATCGAAAACTCTGTTATCGTTTTAGATAAGAAAGAAGAAAAGGCAACTACAGAGCCTGCCCCGAAGAAGGTAACACAGGCAGCGGCACCTAAGCCAGTTATCAAGAAAGCAACTAAAAAAGTAGTAGCTACTACAGCAGTGCCTAATAAGAAAGGTCGTAAAAAGAAAGAGATTTCACAACATGATTTAACGATCATCGAAGGCATTGGACCTAAAATCTCTAAAGTGTTGAAGGAAGCTGGTATTGACACTTTTAAAAAGCTAGCAGCGAAGAAGCCAAAACAGATCAGTAAGATACTGACAGATGTAAACCCGCGTTACCGCATTTACACGCCAGATACTTGGCCAGACCAAGCAAAGTTAGCTGCTGCTGAAAAATGGACAGAGCTAGAAACATTGAAAAAAGAACTGAACGGTGGACGCGTGAAAAAATAATCGTGTCAACCATATCGCATATAGCAGAAAGAGGCTTTTCTATTCGTTTAGGAAAGCCTTTTTTTATTGGTAAATAAAGAGAGAGGCGATAGCACATTGGTGCTGTATAAATTAGAAGTTTAAGTGACCAACAAATAGTATAAAAAGGTGTTTTTAAAATTAAACGAGTAACTCCTCCCGCAGCAGTTTAATCTTAACGTAGTACTGACAATTACCATTTATTTTTTTAGTTTATTCTGTCTTCAATCCAAGTTGAGCTAGGGTCATCAACTGTACTAAGCAGCTCCAATCATTCATTTGAAACAATTTTTATGCACGATTTAGAACCACATTATCATTGGCGTGACCGATATACCGCAGAGGAAGATAGTCGTTCTCCCTTCTTTGGTCAGCAGTACGATGAGTTTAAATTTTCTCAAAAAGTCTACAATTATTTCATTCATCCGCAGTGGGATTCCTTCGGATCACAGACTTTGTACGGTAAGCTGTTATATGCAGATTACGAAAAGGGTTATGCCGTGTTGGAACTTATTGGAGAGTGGAATGATAGCATCTACAACGATGTGATGTATTTGAAACGCGAAGTGATTGATCCGCTAGTCAAAGAGGGCATCTTCAAATTTACAGTCATCTGCGAAAATGTGTTAAATTTTCACGGCTCCGACGATTGTTATTACGAAGAATGGTATGATGATGTGAAAGACGATCGTGGATGGATCGTTTTTTTGAATTTGCTGGAGCATGTGCAAGACGAAATGCAAGATACGCAAGTACAGCAGTACGTCAACTTAGGAGGTACGTTCAACAATGTGAATTGGCGACCATATAAACCAAAGATGCTTCTCCAAGTCATGGAGGCATTGATAAATGGGCAGGTGCAACAGTTGAACTATTAACATATCCATATTAAAATGGGTTCAGCTATCACTAGTTGAACCCATTTTTTATATACAGAAATAGAAAAATTACTTCGTATCATCTATATCTCTTCCACCCACTTGTTCGCGGATGTCACCAGTATCAGGACTAGGTAGTGTGCCAACTATTTCTTTCATACCGCCTTCCACATTAGCATCGTATACGACTACTTTGGTCCACTTATCAGACCCTTCTACGAATTTCTGATGAATGTCGTGTGGCTGATATTCGTTGTGTCCAGCAATGTCTTCAAAATGAACAATAAGCGCGTAGTCATATGAGCGGTCGACTACACCTCGTTCTTCTGTTTCCGCAGTTGTTCCCCAATAAAAGCGACGGATGCTTTCTATTTTTTGGAGTGATTGTAGACTTTCCTCAAATTCAGCAGTTTCTTCCTCTGTCAGATCATCTCTCATCCAAAAGAAAACAGAATGGATTAAACCACCATCATTAGCGAGTGCCTCTTGAGTTTCTGCTAATTCACGTTCTGTATCAGCTAACTCTTCACGAAGTTCAGAAATTTCATTGACGTACATATCGTCATTGCCACAGGCAGTGAGTGCTAGTAGAAAGACGAAAAAAAGCATACATTTTTGCATAGTATGTAGATTTGTTAAAAGATTATTTATCTGATTAGCAAACAGTCAAAGATGAAAAATGATCGGTTTGAACTTGGCAAGCTGTCTTTTTATAGTCTTAATCTCTTTAGACTGATTCTCACGCAGATAGTTGTTTCTGCTTGTTTGCTGACTGTTGGCGTTTTCGCACACGCCAATACAGACCAAATGAAAGTGCAGACGCTAGTCCTAGCGTGATAAACATAAGGTAGAGATTACCTATAGACTGTAGCGAGAACACCAAAACGATAAATAGCAAGTTGACAAGGACAAGTACGCCACTTGCCTGCATGTGTGAAAATCCAACTGCCAACAGTAGATGATGAATATGGGTCTTATCTGGTCGGAAAGGAGATTTGCCCTTCATCATACGCATAGCAAATACTCGAAGCGTATCGAAAAGTGGAATAATTAAAATACCAATCGTTACCGCCGGTACTGCATCTACTAAATAGGGTGCATCTTTAGGAAAGACCCGATGAAAGTCGATGAATTTAATAGACAAAACCGACGCTACGATACCGAGCATAAGCGAACCGGTATCACCCATAAAGATTTGTGCAGGGGTCGCGTTGTAGCGCAAAAAAGCGATAATAGCTCCCACTGTCGCAAAGGCTACCACTGCCAGTTCGATGTGGTGTACTAAATAGAACCAAATGCCAAAGATGCTAAATGTCAATGCCCCAATACTGCCAGCCAAACCATTGATGCCGTCAATTAAATTAAAGGCATTTATAATGACAATAATCGTAAAAATACTCAACGGAATGGCTACCCAATTGGAAATCTCATAAATACCGAAAAGCCCATATAGACTGCTAATTTGGACTTTTGATTTGAAGACCAGAATAGTCGCTGCCAATAGTTGTGCTGCAATTTTAATCTTAGGCTCTACTGGGTCAATATCATCTTTTGCGCCGATGAGAAAGATGATGAGAAAAGAACAAAGTATGTATTGTAAGTCGCCGAAGACAGCAAAAGGTGTCCATAAGACAATGGAAAAGATGAGACCAGCAAATATAGCAATCCCTCCCAAGGAAGGCGTATTGACAGTATGTGCGCGTCGCTCATCTGGCTCATCCCAAAGCCGTTTTTTGTGCGCCACTTTTACGATAGACGGAATCAAAAAATAGGTCAACGTAAAGGCAGTAATAAAAGCTAACATCATCTCATACATACTCCAATCGCTTTTTGTGTTTAGTCCAGCGTCATTAAATCAGTCGACCCGATTGTCCGCATCACATTGTATCCTTCTGCATACTCGTAACCTGCTGGACGACCAAAAACTTTATTCTTCCCTTTCATGTAATCGAAAAAGTCTTCGCCTGTGAGTGGTGTTTCCAACTCTTTAGAATCGGGGTCGTGAAACTGAGATGCAAACGCTGCAATCAGTTCTACTTTCTTATCTATATAATCTGTTATATCTACAACAAGGTCGGGTGTCAGCTGCTGATCTTGAATATAAAAGTAAACGACCTGTGGTCGCCAGCGATCCTGCACCGCACCTGATTGATCCGTAGTTTTTATTTTTTGCAAACCCGACAAAAAGCAAGCATCAGCAATCAACTGTGCAGCGCGTCCGTGGTCGATATGTCTATCCTTTAGTGCATTTGCCAACACAATGCGCGGCTGTGCGGAACGAATGGATTGAATGATTTTTAGTTGATTAGCACGGTCATTTTGGAAAGCACTATCGGCCATACCCAAATTGGTTCTAAACTTTGCACCCATTAGTTTACGCGCGTTTTCCGCTTCTTCCAGTCGCAATTCTGGCGTACCTCGCGTACCCATTTCTCCTTTTGTCAAATCGACCAAACCTACCGTATAGCCAGCATCAATATGGCGCAATAATGTACCACTACAGCTCAGCTCTATATCGTCAGGATGTGCACCAATAGCCAATATATCTACTTTCATAAATTGTACTAGAATCTGATTGAAAACAGTAAGTTGTGGTTACGACGAACCAAAAGTCGGAAAAAGTTAGGGAACACCCAAAGTGGAGGCGTGATATAGGAAAGATAAAAGTTGATGGGGTAGGGGTAGAGTTGTTTAGTCAGTAGTTTTTTTATACAGTCTCTTGCTTGTGGATAAAGGGGATACGTGGAAACTGAGACAGCAAACAATAGGTGCAGTACCTAGAGGGATACTGCACCTACTACCTACTTTTAATAGCTATCGCTTTCTGCCGTTTTTGGCTGCTTTACGCTGTGCAAAAAAATCTTGCTTGCGGCGTTGTTTTTCTTTGTTCCATTCCTTCTTTTCCTTTTCAGTCATTGGTTTTTCTGTCTGTGGAAAAGGATGATTGTTCACGACCTCTATCTGTTGGCGCGTCAGTTTTTCGATGGACTCAATATAAGCATTTTCTTCTGGCTCAGAAATAGAAATCGCAATACCTTCTTCACCTGCTCGACCAGAGCGACCGATGCGATGCACATAGGTTTCTGCAATGTTAGGAACATCGTAGTTAATGACATAACGCAACTTATCAATATCAATACCACGTGCAGCGATGTCTGTTGCCACGAGTACTCTGACTTTACCCGCTTTGAATTGCTCCAGTGCTTTTTGTCGCTGATTTTGTGCTTTGTCTCCATGAATAGCCGCAGCGGAGATATTCGCTTTCTTCAACTTCCGCGCAATGCGATCAGCACCATGTTTGGTTCGTCCAAACAACAAAACTTGATCGATACCTTTATTTTCTAAGATGTGCAGCAACAAATCGTTTTTGCTCGTCCGATTTGTGTAGTACAAATACTGTTGAATCGTCTCAGCCGTAGAAGATACTGGATTGACCTCTACCTTCAGTGGGTCTTCTAGAATCGTTCTAGATAGGTCGATGATGTTGTCAGGCATCGTCGCAGAGAAGAAAAGTGACTGTCGTTGTGCTGGTAATAGCTTCAATAACTTACGAATATCGTTAATGAAACCCATGTCCAGCATTCGATCTGCCTCATCCAATACGAACAGTTTGATACTGTCTAAGCTGATAATACCTTGTCCAATCAAATCTAACAAGCGACCGGGCGTGGCGACTAGAATATGAACGCCTTTACGTAATTGTTCTACTTGCTTACTTTGCTTCACGCCACCAAAAATAACAGTGTGCTTAATACTCGTATATTTACTGTACGCTGCTATATTTTCATCTATCTGAATCGCCAGCTCCCGTGTAGGGGTCACGATTAAAGAGCGAAGTACAGGCTTTTCGTTAGTTGGTTTCTCAATCTTTTGGATCAACTGAATAATAGGAATGGCGAAAGCAGCTGTTTTACCCGTTCCTGTTTGCGCACAGCCCATTACATCCCGTCGTTTCAAAACGATTGGGATTGCTTTTTCTTGGATAGCTGTTGGTTCATTATACCCTTTGTCATTCAATGCTTTTAGAATGGGGTCGATAATGTTTAAATCTTTAAATGTCATGTTATGTTTTCTAACTTTCTTCAGTGACTAAAAAAAAATAGCCATCTAGTAGAAAATTACGCTGCTTCTGAGAAGCGTAAATGGTAGTTTATAATATCTAGAGAACGACTTCGTAGTATAAAGAGTTGTCAAGAGCTAGGACTATCAACATTTCACAGTCCAAGACAGTCACTAAATACGACGGAACGTTCAATAATTGAAACGAGAATCACACAGAAAAAATTGACTCAACTGCTATACTTATGAGAACTTTATTTTTTGGTCTAATCGTGTGGGGTAGTTGCTATTCTTGTCGCAATGAAACATTACAATCATTCGAGCGACTTTATATCTCACTACAAGATTCGGTAGCACACTATGAGGGATTAAGTGAAAACTATTTAGCCCAGTTAGCTCCTAATAATAGAGCAGAACGCAATTACGCGCTGCTAGTGAGTCGTTCTATTCAACGACAAAATAAGCACATTGATAGTCTAATACAGCAACTATCCAACGAGGCAGTTAATTTGAATGATCGCACTGTCTCTACCAAATATTTGGTCGAAACGGAAGCGGCTGAACGCGTCCAGAAAGCAACCACTGCGCTAACTCGACAACTAGCCGCCGAGCATCCTACTCGACTGCCAGAAGCTGCTCGTGTACTTTTATTGACGATGAACGAACAAAGCAATAGTGACGACCGACCTTGGGCAACTCAACGCTTTCAGAATGTGCCGATGGCAGTCAGTCGCGCTAAACTGCAACAGTGGAAATATCAGAATAGTAAAGCGAAAGCATTGATTTTATTGGACTTGAAAAATCCTAGTAGTGGAGCGGATGAGGAGATTTAGGTATGAAGGTAAACGCGGATACAAAAGAGCGAGAAGACCAAATGATCTCCTCGCTTCGTATACCCTGAATTTGAATGAAGGTCTATTTGATCTAAACGATCAATTGTTGATGACTCTAAACTCGGTGCGTCGGTTCGCTTGGTGTTGCGCTTCTGAGCAGTCAACTCCGTCTGAGCAGCGATTTTTTAGTCGAGTTTCACCAAACCCTGTTGCTTTTAATCGGTTTCGATTGATTCCTTTATTGACTAAATAATTCACTACTGAATTGGCTCTACGCTCAGACAAATATAGATTGGAAGACGCTGCTCCTCTGGCATCAGTGTGAGAAGTGATCTCTACGCTGATATTGGGTTTTTCGACCATCAATGCATATATTTTACTGTCAATGATTCCTCTGGCTTCACCAGTTAAACGTGCGCTACTGAACTCATACAGAATGGGTAAAATATTATAATCCGTTAGCCCACACTCAATCTCTTCCCACACTTTTACGCCACCTCTAGACTCGATATTCTGTACCGAAACATTGCTGTATTCCGCAGGTACTTCTATCTCTTCCACCGTCTCGTCGCTTACTAGTACTCGTTTAGTAATGGTACGGTATTCAGCTGGAATATCTACTTCCTCCACTCTAGCGGGTTCTACTATTTCCTGTATAGGAACAGTAATCATTCGCCCACCTTTTGGGGACTGACGAGTCGCTGCATTGTTAGCCAAAGTTTGTGTAGGTATGTTTTGATACTGCGCTGGTTTTTCCACATAACAAAGCACTTCACAGTCGCCAGTGTAGCAGTCGCTACTTGCTGCCTGATATTCCCAACCCACCGTTTTAGGTTTTACTTCTATACGTTCGCTATTAGCCGCAAACCGTGCCGGAATAACTTGCATTTCGTTATACGTATCTTCTACTTGAATCTCTCTAGAGACCGTACGAAATTTCGCAGGTACGTAGACGAATCGCTTAGTCGCTGGCTTCACCAAGATTCGTTCCTCTACCGTTCGGTATTGTGCTGGACGCACGACTAATCTTTTGTGTGCAGGCTTCACTAGGATAGATTTTTGCACCGTATTGTATACATCAGGTGTGGTGCAGCGAACGTAACACTTGCCAGGTTCTGGATTCGGTGGTAAGTCCTGCGCTTGTAAAAGCTTAATGCTTCCTAGTAGTGTAATGATTGTCAGTAATAAACAGTTTCTCATAATAAAATTATATCAAATTTGAATAAACTAATAATTGCAGTTACGTGGGTGAGTATCGAAGTGTGTTGTCGTTGGGATAGCTGCACTGTTTAGCTTGTTCAGTATGTCTAGCTTTCTTGTAGGGTCATGACGACTCAATTTTTGCTATGTCACTTTTTGATAAAAAATATACCTGATTCGTGGTAGTGTCAGCAGCTGCTCAATCATCTCTTTTAATTTCTTATACGAGAGCCTTTTGTTGGAGTATCTATAAAGCACCAATAAAAAAGCCCATTCAACTGAATGAATGGGCAGAAAAAGTGATCTTAAATTTTTAGAAGAAAAGAGGTAGTTACTTAGTTAGTACCATTTGCTTGGAAACAACTATTTGTCCGTCTAAAATCAATACGTAACTATAAGTGCCAGCGCTTAGTAAGTCTGCTTGCAAAGTAATTTGACCTTCACCAGTCTCATCAATTGGAATGACACTTAAGACGCGTCCGCTTTGATTCATAATCTGAACCGTCGCCTCTGTTATACCTTCTGGTACGAAGTAGGTAATGGTAGTAGCTTCTGTGAATGGATTCGGAGCATTTTGCTGTAGTGTAGCATCCGAAGGTCGGATAATACGTTCGCTTCGCTCCTCCACTTCTAACAAGTCAGGAGCATTGCTCTGCAGAGCCGTCCGGATAGCTGACAGTTCTTCTTTCAACGTATTCAATTCTGCTCGCATGTTCTCTACCTCTAGTGTACGATTGTTGTAGGCTTGTAGGATGATGGGAATGAGACCAGTGTAATTGAGTGCTTTTTGTCCAGTCGGACTCGTTTGGACCAATTCAGGAAAAACCGCTTCTACTTCTTGTGCGATAAAGCCAATCTGATCATGTGCTTCCTGACCTTTAGCGACTTCTTCCTCATTTAGTTTATACTGAAAAGTTACTCCTCGCAGTTGTCGGATTCGGTCAGCTACATCAGTTAGCGTTTCAATATTTTCTTTGACATTTTCGTCACTGACCTGAAACGCTGCTCCCACTTCATCTAAGTACCATCTCTCAATCATTCCATCTTCATCTAGGACACGTAGCAAACGGTTTTGATCTCCAGGACTCCAGATAGTAGCCAAGTCAGAATTAGCAAAAAAGCCAGCCCCTTCTTGGTCGTTGTTTTCGAGAATGACTCCCTCTCTACCAGGAAAACCTAAGGTAAAATCATAACCCTGTGCACCTAGATATTCACCATTGCTTCTGTGTCCTAAGTCCAGTAACACAAGTCCACCTACGCCTTCACGTAGCTCCAGTTCATTGTAAATTTGAGTATTTAAAGAGTCGAGGCTAAATGTCATGATAGGATTACTGCCTTGAATAATATTGAAATTCTGTTGGTAAAACTCTATGTAGCTTTCTCCTGTGATTCCACCAAAGGTTTGATTAGAGCCTAAGACACCGATACCCAACTCATAGCCTGATGTCTGATCGTCTCGATAGTAAGCACTCACGGTAGGAAAATCATCCGATAATTGTCGTCCTGAAACGATAACTCTTTCTTTTGTATGATCGACATCTATCAGCCCATTAGAAGGGGTGACCTCTCCACCTACTGGTTGACCAGTAGAATTGGTAGCACCCTGCGCAAGGACAGTCTGTATCCCTAAAAGGGTGAATAAGAAAACAATGAAAAACTGGCTGAATTGCCGAAAATAAATACGTAAATAAACCATGTCGTTAGATGTTTTATATAGTAATGAAATTAAATAATATTTCGCCAAATCTAAGCATACACTGATCGTTCAGAGATGATGCTTAATGTACTTGTATGTTTGAAATTCTATTGAAGGGAAGTGACGAGCACTGAATTGTACCACGACTAGCACGTCTAGTGTACTAAAGCGGGTCAATTGAAATCAATATGTAATGACGTGTGACTTTCTACGCTAAAATTAGCTGCTTGTCAAATATCAGGGAGTAGATAGAAATAAGACGTATCGTACGTAGATGCAAATAAATATGAATAATTCAAATATAAAAATAATTTCCCAATAAAATACTATCTTTATCAAGCCTTACCGTCATTATATTGGGCTAATAGTAAATTCATACCAAATTTCAGTGTATTACTTTCCTAATCAAATTCTGATAGATACGTCTATTCAATTGATTATTTTATAAATAAAGATAGCAAGCAAATTATTCGATACAATTTGACTTGATACTTAACACTTTACTATTATGTCACTCAATGCAATCAATCGCCGTTCATGGTTTCGGCAAGCAGGATTAGTTGGTGCAGGACTAGCTACTGCGCCTACTTTATTTGGAAAATCGACACCAACGGGACAAAGTTGGTACGAAGGTGTCCGTACTTGGGAACGCAGTCTAGCTTTTACGCCAGCTATGGAGGAATTGAAAGCTCGATTATTAGCGAATGAAAATCCATTTGGTCCGTCGCCAATGGCAAAGTTGGCGATCATGGAATCGGTAGGGAAAGGCAATCGCTACGGACATGGCGAAGCGCAAAAGCTGAAAGCGATGTTGGCGGAAAAAGAAGGGGTTACTCCTGAGCATATTATTTTAGGTCCAGGTTCTACCGATATTTTGGAGAAAACGGCAGTCGTCCATTTCATCAATGGTGGTAATATCGTCGCTGCTGATCCAGCTTATATGTCGCTTATCAAAACAGCAATGGCATTCGACGCGAAGTACAAAAGTGTGCCGTTGAAAGACGATTGGTCGCACGATTTGGAAGGAATGAGTGCAGCAATAGATGCCGATACTAAACTTATCTATGTCTGCAATCCAAACAATCCGACAGGTACATTAACTGACTCTAAGAAGCTCTATGATTTCTGCAAAACAGCCTCCAAAAAAGCACCTGTTTTTGTGGATGAAGCGTATTTAGAATTTTTGCCAGATGCCGACAAGCACTCCATGGTCAAACTGGTGCAAGAGGGCGAAAATATCATCGTCGCGCGTACTTTTTCCAAGATACATGGTATGGCAGGACTGCGACTAGGTTATGGCGTGGCGCAACCCGAAACGCTAGAGAAAATCCGTGCGATGGTGCGTACGACGATGGGCTTAAATATCACAACTCTAATTGGTGGTATGGCAAGTCTGAAGGATGAAACCTTCATTGAAAACTGCCGAAAATGGAACGCCGAATCGCGTGAATACACCTTCGAGCAACTCAAAACAATGGGCTACGATCCGCTACCGTCGCATACGAGCTTCATCCTGTTTCCACTGGAAAATAAAACCAATGGTGAACTCTTTTTAGAGAGTATGTTCGGTGAAGGAGTAGGCGTACGCTTCTTTGAAGTTCATGATAAGCCGTATTGTCGAGTCAGTATGGGAACGATGGACGAAATGAAGCTGTTTGTCAATGCCTTCAAGACAGTTGTCGGCTAAAGAAATATTACAATAAGATGGGAGGAAACCGCCTAGTAATTCTTCCATCTTATTCATTTCTACCGCATCCTGACCAAATACCTACCGCGTTTACTTACCGCAATTAAAAAGATATAGCATGAATCCTGCGATTCAAAAGACGCTCACCTTGGTCTTATTGATCTTCATTGGGTATTGCCTCAAATCAAAAATTACCTCCAAAGAGCAACGAAAAGGCATCAAGACGCTCATCTTGAGTGTGGCACTGCCTGCCATGATTTTCGTCGCCTTATTGAAAGTACAAATTGACCTTTCACTGCTCTATTTACCAATAGGCATCCTCGCTATCAATGTTCTCTTTTTCTTTGTCGCAAAATGGACAGTTGGCTGGTTTGGCATCGAAAAGAACAGCACCGAAGCGAGAACCTGGCAGATGCTGATGCCTTCTTTCGCACCTGGATTATCTTGTTTTCCTTTTTTGATCGAATACATTGGAGAAGAAAGTTTGGCGTTGGCAGCACTGACGGATGTCGGAAATAAGGTGTTTGTGCTAGTTATTTTGTATTTGATCGCTATGCGCTGGCATCGACAAACACAACAAAAGATGGGAACTTCCTCCAAAGATCGCTTGAAAAACTTATTAGTCACTATGGTAAAAGAGCCTGTGAATGCGGTAATTGTAGCAGCGATTCTGTTACTAAGTTTCGGCTACAATATGACCACTTTACCAGCCTTTTTGCAAGACGGGATTGGGCGGATGAGTTTGATGATGACCCCGCTGGTGCTTATCTTTATTGGGATGGCAGTCCGTGTCGATTGGCAGCAATTGAAACAGATAGGTAGCTTGCTCTTGTTCCGATCTGCCTGTGCCTTTTTTGTGAGTGGACTATTACTAATTGCCTTACCGGTCGATACAACGTTAGCGATTGTGATCGTCGTTTTCCTGCAAAGTGCCGCTAGTTTTTGGCCTTTCGCGCATATTTCTTTAGTGAACGATGCAGAGGGAGAATCTGCGACCACTTTTCAGCCAAGTTTAGCACTGAATATCTTAGCGTTGTCCCTACCCTTATCAACAATTTTAATACTAGGGATTTGTTCTGTGCCGACGCTCTTTATTGATCCGATTCATCTTTTATTCATCGCGGCTCTCTTTCTTGCTGTTGCTTTCTTGCCACGTTTGTTTGTAATGGCGAAAAGTGTGCAAAAGAGACGGGTGATAAATTGGTCGGAGAAGTAATAGAGATGAGATTTTGAGTAGTGATCCCGAAAACTTTCGGGATGAGACAGTTCATCAATCGTTTTAGAAATCAGTACGTTGCAGATGAGTTAAATCTACCTTTGTAAACCGCATAGTCTCAAACTAAAATGATCGGATGACTTCGAGTCATCCGATCATTACACCAATCTAAGCTAAAATAGCTAAAGCTTTGCTATAAGCTGAACAGCCAA
>CAYLPW010000004.1:14614-53778 GCA_964385665.1 uncultured Saprospiraceae bacterium | reverse complement strand
TGAAATTGCGTATTCTTGTTTTGTTGTTGAAAACGGACTTGTTGCAGCACATCTTCATCTATTTTATACATGATGAAGTCTGAGATGACCAACACATCCGCATCTTCGTAGTCGTTCGTTTGGAGTTGTCGCAAAGCTTCGTACAGGGGTAAGGAAATATCCGTACCACCATAAAACGACATATTCAAAAACTTGGCAATGCTGTCCAAATTGTTAGAAATATCAAACAAATCGAGTGTTTCAATACCGATAGAAAAGTTGATAAGGTAGGCGCGTCGATTGTCACGGGCTGCCATTTTAAGGATGCCCAAACACAGCACTTTCGCAATCTGTTCGGGTCGCCCCATCATGGACTCACTCGTATCCACGCAGATGATGAACGGTCCTTTTTCGCGTTGCTTGACTTTTTGGTGAATTTCAGTCAAGTAGTCTTCACTTTTTACCAGTCTACGATCTTCGTAGCGAAAGGTCAATAGGTTTTTATCTGCGTATTTTTTGAGGAATAAAGTTTCGGTGTCTTCGTCAGAAAGCAAGGCGACTTCGGAACTCAAAATATTGCTCAATTCATCACTTTCTTTAATGCCAACTATCTCCGACTTCGCTTCTTCATCGACCACCCACTGCTGCCGAATGATCGTGCGCTCGAACGTCTCCTCCTCCATTTCGATCTCTGCCTCGCGCATTTTACCCAATAGATCAGCCAATTCTTGAATCGACTTTTCATTTTTTAGCAAATCATCGTATTGTCGAACGACATCAAACGACGTACTTTTCCATAACTCGCGCGACATATCCCAATAATTGCCCAAATATTCCGCAAAAGGCGACACCAACTGCATCAGCTGCTGATACTCTTGTACTTTCGCTTCGACGAGTTGCATGAAGTTTTCGCGCTCTTCTTCTAACTTATGGAGTTGATAGTCCAGCAGTTTCGCATTGAGTAGTGCATCCCATTGCGCTAAAAGATCAGTAAAAATCAGTTCCAATTGTTTTCGATCTTCCTCCCCAATGTCCTCCCATTTTCTGTCTTGAATCAATCCTTTAAAACGGTCGCGATAAAAATTGATGGGCAATTCCTTCTCTTCGTAGACTTGTCGTAGATAATCAATCAAGTACACCCAACGAACTACAAAGACACGCAAAGGCGTCACCGACCAAGAACCTAGTCGCGTGGTTTCCTCTTCATACGGGTTCTTAACACGCGCTTTTTCATACGATTTGCGCATCCAATACAACGTATCCAATACAATTTGTTTGGCGTTTGTTGGGTTGTTTTGAATCAATTCTAACAGTCCATTAATACCAAATAACCCATCTAGTGCTTTGCGAAAATACTGGAAATAGTCGTCCTTCAAATCGTCCAGACTTTCTAGCGTTCGGTCTTCTTCACCCGTAATTTTTTGCTCCAAATAACGCACCAAATACTTGCGCGTCGGGCGGTCGAGCAACTGCCCAAATTCGATGAAACGTTCAAATTCTTGTTCCAGCTCTTGTTGATGATCGTGCTGCATGTAGACGTAACTTGAAGATGGCTATTTGGTTTATCCATACTACGACTCCACCAATCTACTTCGTTCTTTTCGCCGCAAAAATTGCTCTCGCACCACTTCTTGCACGGTCTTCTGTTCAATCTTACTTTCTAGCCAAGAAATAATATCTAAATACAAAAACGGACGTCGCTCAAAGGCTTTCTCCTTTGCTTTTTCCAGTCGTTCTTTTAGATCAACAAACTCTTGTTTCAACTGATCGGGACGCATACGTGGCGTGCGACGCAGGAAGCGGAAAATTTCGCGTTGCACTTCGTGGAGTTCTTTCATCTTTCCGACGAAACGATACACCGATTTGATTTGATATTCGACTAAGCGTTCGTTGCCCAACTCAAAATGCGCCATCAAATTTAAGATACGTGCAAAACACTGAATGTCCTCTCGATAGTCAGGATTGCGCTGATTGATGATGAGGTTGAGATAATCAATAGCGGTACTGTTGTCGCCACTTCCAAAGTATAGGCAAGCAATTTTGTAATAGAAAACCATGATGCGATGATCGTCCCAATTGTAACGGTTATCTTCAATCATCGTAACCAAATCATCCACCACTTCTATCCCTTCACCGTAGCTCCCTTCTATAAAATGTCGATTGATTTCATGCAGATAGTAGTAGAGGTAATAGAGACTTTGGGTATTATTAGTTTGTTGAATATACTTTTCGGATCGGAGGGATTGGAGTTGGTCTAGATTGACGATGAATGCATCATAATGCCACAAATTGAATAGTGTACTTAGCAGATTATGGAGTGACTTGAGATAGAGTGGCGTTTCGTACACCTTCATCTCTGGATATGCCTGAAAAGCATCTACCCAGTTTTGATTGTGCTTGTAGCAAAGCAGGAAATTCTGAGTAATGTGGTAGTACCAAGTATGTGCTTGACTATAATAGATTTGTTCAAAGAAGTCCATCTCACTATCGCCAGCCAGCTTTGGCAAGCGGTGTTGAAAGAGTTCCTTAATTAAGTGATACTCTTTTTCATCTCGAACGAAACCTGTCTTTAAGTATAAACTATACAGTTGCATTGCTACATTGGAGTAGCGGTTGATGTCCAATAACTTGTCATACAGACTATTCGCTTCTTCTGCGAGTTCGTCCGCTCTATTTTCAATGCTTCGCGTGATGTATTGTGCTTCGATGTGCTTCTCAAATTCCAATATCTCTAACGCCAGTAGACTACGCTTTGTCTCTAAGGCTTTCTGCTTGGTCTTGTTAAGCATATCCAAACTTTGTCGATACAATCCTTTATCATATAGGACACGTGCGTAGTCAATCGACTCTCGAATGTCCGTATTGATGTTATGATTGCGATTCAGAAGACGAAGACTGATGAGCAACTGCTTGTATAAATGTGCTTTGAGATTGGATAACTGTCGCTTTTTGATGTCAGGAAATTTCTTCAAAATGCGTTCTTCGTCATACGTTCCATACTTATCCAAAAAGTCAAACAACTTCAAGAACAATATATCATCGGAGGCTTGGTTGCGCCTCACAAAAATTCTAAAATGCCTCTTTTCTGATCGAGTTAAAGAGATAATCAATTGAACGAGATCGTCTGTTTTCTGCTTTGGCATTGTAAATTCTCTTTTTTTAGTATTCTGATACTCAATTACTTACCGCAACTATTCTGTTGTTGCAGCCTTGTAGTAGCTTCCTAATTTAGTTTTACTGAGCAGGTAGGTAAGGATACTTTTGAATACAACAAATGTAATATACCCAACTTACATTTTTTTCTTCTATATAAAATTTCATCCTACAACTGGAGCAGAATGCAGCTAAAGGATGATTTTTTACACTAAAACGAAGCATTATGTCTGACGGACGAGTCTATATTTTCGATACGACATTGAGAGACGGTGAGCAAGTACCAGGCTGCAAGCTAGATAGAGACGCTAAACTGGAGATTGCTTTACAACTAGAGCAGCTAGGCGTAGACGTGATCGAAGCAGGATTTCCCATCTCTAGTCCTGGTGACTTTGAGTCGGTAGCGACGATCGCAGAACACGTCAAATACGCTACGATCTGTGGCTTATCGCGTGCCATCAAGCAAGACATCGCAACAGCGGCTGCTGCTTTGAAGAAAGCAAAACGACCACGTATTCATACTGGTATTGGTACATCTCCGTCGCATATTCAGCACAAACTGAGAAGTACGCAAGAAAAGATCATGGAACGGGCTGTCGCTGCAGTGAAATACGCCAAAAATTTTGTTGAAGATGTTGAATTTTATGCAGAAGATGCAGGACGCACGGACAACGAATATCTAGCGCGAGTCATCGAAGCAGTGATCAAAGCTGGAGCGACAGTCGTCAATATTCCAGATACCACAGGCTACTGTATGCCAGTTCAATACGCCGAAAAGATCAAATATTTGATAGATAATGTTCCCAATATTCACAAAGCAATCATTTCGACACACTGTCACAATGATCTAGGAATGGCAACCGCCAACTCCGTGATGGGGGCTCAATATGGTGCTCGACAGATTGAATGTACTATCAATGGCATCGGGGAGCGTGCTGGCAATACCTCACTGGAAGAAGTGGTGATGGTGATGAAACAGCATCCTGAACTGAACTTGCATACCAATATCAACACGCCACTTTTATTCCCAACGAGTCAGCTAGTCTCAGAGCGAATGGGGATGATCGTGCAGCCCAACAAAGCTATCGTAGGGGATAATGCGTTTGCACACTCTTCTGGTATTCATCAAGATGGCGTGATTAAAAAGCGAGAAACGTACGAAATCATTGACCCGCTAGAGGTAGGCGTCGATCAATCTAAGATTGTACTGACGGCGCGAAGTGGGCGTTCTGCATTGGCGTATCGCGCGAAGAATATTGGGTACGAATTGACGAAAACAGATTTAGACGCAGCCTACGATAAGTTCCTGGAAGTTGCCGATCGGGTGAAAGAAGTCAATGATCCGCATTTGGAAGACATTTTTGTGGAAATGGAAGTGAAAAAGGTGGCTTTGGTGTAATAAAAAAATAGGTAGCTAAACGATGAAACTTATGCTCCTTAATATGATATTTATGTTTCTAGGTGAGCCTACCAATTGATACAATCTTTGACCATCTTTGGCTTTTATATGTGAATGTAAAAAGGGTAGCTGGCACAACACCAACTACCCTTTTTCAATATCAATAATACGTCAGTCTTTACGACTCTGCATTCAAGACAATCTTCAACGTCAAGTCGTTGCTAATCACTTTGTCTTTTGCTAGATCAACAATACCTTCATTACCATACATTACATTCCACTGCGTACGATCAATCGTGAATTCTGAAACAGTAGCCGTCAACTGATCGCCTGAAACAGATACATTAGCTGGAAAGCTAATTTGCTTTGTTTGGTCGCGCATCGTCAAGTTGCCAGTGATGTTGTGTGTCGCATTCGCATTGCCTGATACGGCTTCTACGCTAGTGATTTCAAACTTAGCTTCTGGAAATTCTTCTACAGCGAAAAAGTCATCGGACTTCAAGTGACCCACTAACTTAGCTTCACCTTCTGTTCCTTTTAAGTCTTCGTTTTCAATAGAGTTCATATCAATGGTAAATGAACCAGCTACAATGTTGCCGTCTTCCACGGATAGCGTACCATCCGTCAATTTCAACATTCCAGTGTGCTCATCTCCTATATCAAACGTCTTGTATCCTTTCCAGCTAATCATACTAGTCGCCGTATTGACGTCATAGTCAGTCGCTGCGGCTGTTGCTTCGGCTACTTCCTCGGTAGCGTCCGTTGCTTCTATTTTCTCGCCTTTGTCTGCTGAGTTACAAGCAAAACCAACTACAAATAGGAGCATTAAGGCAAAAAACTTAGGTGCAATTTTCATTCAAAAAATATTTAGTGAAAAAATTGATAAATAAATAGTTGTTAATAAATTTAACAGTTATGAATACAGATGAAGGATTCTATTGTTTGATGTATAAACAGATAATTTTTTTTCAACTTTGTTAAAATTGTGGATCAATGACCTGAAGTAAAAGTAGAAAAGGAACTGCTAGAAGTAGGAAGGAAACTTTCCATTGGACTGCTCAGTTTGTAGTTCGTCAATAAAGTGAATGGTTTGATCCAAACTCTTTAGCACGGTGATCTGCTCTTCGGAGCGCACATTTTGCGTAATAATCTGATAGCCCGACAACAAGAGATGGTAGTCTGGCAAATGCTCTTTCAATTGCTTCGTGTATTCTTTTACACCATTATTAATTAGCGTCTCCGTGATTATCGTATAGATATAATCTGGCTGATGAATATGTACTGCCGCTTTCAAGTCATTGATACCAATATCTTTCCCAATATAGATGACTTGATTGCGCCGCGACTTAAGTAGGTACTGTAGAAAAAGTAAACTCAACTCTTGTGTTTCTCCCTCTGGCAAATATAGAACAAACTTCTTTACACTTTCGCCCAACGCAAATGGTTCGTTATCAATGGCTACAATGATTTTTTGACGAATCAAATAGCTAATAAAGTTTTCCTGCACTGGCTGTACCGAACCTGTTAACCAAAGTAAACTCACCTTATCTAAAAATGGAAGCAATACCTCTAACATCGTTCGCTCGAATCCCATTTTTTGTAGATTCATCGACAGGATACGATCAAACTTATACTCATCCATATCAATCATAGAAATGGTAAGTGCATCTAGCTGCGTATCAAATTCAAAGTTGACTTCAGAGATAGCAGAAACTTTCTGGACAATCTCTCGCTCACTCATCTTGGCGATCTTCGAGATTTTGATGCCATTCTTGTTAAGCAAAGCGATGTTGAGAATTTTCTTTAAATCATCGTCTTGGTAATAGCGAATATTGGTCTGAGTACGTTGTGGCTCAATAATACTATAGCGTTGCTCCCAAGCTCGAATGGTATGAGCTTTGATGCCGGAAAGTTTTTCCAAATCGCGTATAGAATAAATTGCCACCTCTACTGATTAGTGAATAATGATGTATTATTGAGACTGAATCGGTAACAGTAAGAGGTAAAAAAGGTTTAGAATGCATAAATAGCACAGTGTCAAATGGTTCGGTCTTCTTTTAGCCAGTTCAAAAAAAGGATAAATAAAGAGGCTAAGCTGATCTTTAGTGTGAATTTACGCTTTTGTAACTAGGAAAAATGATCGTCAGCAAAACCAAGCAGACTTCTCCATATTCATCAGTTGCTACACACAAATGAGGGAACAACAAAAAGACGACAAGGTATATATTGGCTGCATCAAATATATGGTAGTAGAAAAAGGATTCGGGTACATTCGAGTCCCTGAAACACGAGAAGAATTCTATTTTCGCACCGCAAATTTGGATGAAAAGATAAATGAAGGCGATTTCGTCCGATTTCAACTACAAATAACTCGGCAAGGACTGCTTGCAATTCATCTACAACTAATAAACGATCAACACAATCAATAGCATGATCCAAATATTCGTCACTGGTGGCACTTTTGATAAAGATTACAACTACATCACAGGAGAACTCTATTTTGGCAATACCAATCTGGATGAGATGCTGAAACGTGGACGATCTACGCTAGAGACAGATGTCAAAACATTGATGATGATGGATAGCCTGAAAATGACAGATGCTGATCGAGGGATCATTGCACACAACTGCCGCCTTACAGCGCATCAGCATATCGTCGTCACTCATGGTACAGACACGATGGTAGAAACAGCGCGTTATTTAGCGAATGAAGCCATTGTAGATAAAACAATTGTCTTGATGGGCGCGATGATTCCTTATGCCTTCGGCGATTCTTCAGATGGGTTTTTCAACTTGGGGAGTGCATTGGCTTTCGCGCAAGTACTACCCTCAAGCGTCTATGTCGCTATGAATGGTCGCTATTTTGATTGGAACAATGTGCGAAAGAATAAAAGCACTGGCTTCTTTGAGGAGTTGTGAGAATGGCTATTGGCTATTCAGTGGATAGTATAATTTTCGAGCATTTTTCTTGTTGAAACTTAGAACCAAAGAGTGGAATATTTTTTGGTCATCTATATGCCGAAAGTACTATCCTGTACTACATGTGGTCCGCCAATAGCCAACTACTCCTACAAATGATTAATCAACTTCTCTTTCATCTTCTGAAACTCCTCTTCTGTAATGACACCAGAAGTTTTCAGGGCAGCTAATTCTTTGAGTCGAGTAGCAATTTCCGAAGAAGGAACGGTGTTCGCATCAGTAGTGGTAGTGTTTGTATTCTTTGTCTGAAAACCACTCCCTTGGTCTTCTTGCTCCATATCTTTCACTACCTCTTTCCCCTTCTCAAATTTTTCTTGATAGACGCGCTTCAGACGGTCTACATCAAAGTCGAGAACCGTACCACCAGTCTCAAAGTGACGCTTGAATACTTCACCGAGTGCATAAGTTGATGCACCAGATAAAACAGAATTCGTGACGCCGCCCACTAGCGAACCGACAAATGGAATGGCTTTTGCCAGACTGCCAGCCCCTACCCTAGCCAATGTCGAACTCGTCAATGCACTGACAATCGCTTTGCCTTGTGTCTCCTGAAAATCTATATCGTATACCTTACATAGTTGCCGAATCATATCGAGCTGTGATGCACTGACCGCAAAAATATCAGCGACTGGAATCGGAATGAATCCTGCACCCATAGAAAAGATGACGTGATTACGTACGACGGTATCAGCGTGCTTCCTACGTTCTGCTTTATTTGAATTTGAATTCGAGTTCATAAATTGCTTTTTAAGTTCTTCTTTGGCGGCTTTAAAAAATTGATCCCTCATAATAGTTCTTGGTCTGCGTTCAATAATAAATCAAAACATATTGATTCAATTATTTTACGTTCTGTATGCTGTATAATAAGAACGGTACGTAATATCTAATTTGTTTGAATGACCTGCATTAATTTTTCGATGACAAGACTTCAAAAGACGACGAATAAGTGGCTACTCAGTCTATTTTGATAGCTGCTCTATGTGAATGCTATGGCTGATAGTGGACTTAAATTGACTAGCGACCGACATAGAATCTGCTATCTTTGCGCCTCGATTAGACGAATGCACATATGAATCAACGAACGCGATCCGCTATTCTTTTTGAAGAAGCTAAACACTATTTTCCTGGAGGTGTCAACTCTCCAGTCCGCGCTTTCAAATCTGTAGAAGGCCCACCCCTTTTTATCAAAGAAGGCGAAGGTGCATACATTACTGACGAGGACGACAATACGTACTTAGATTTCTGCTGTTCGTGGGGACCACTCATTTTAGGACACAACAATGATCGCATTCGGGAATATGTGACGGAAACAGTTGCCAAGGGAACTTCATTTGGTACACCGAATCGCTTAGGCAATCAATTGGGGAAAACGATTTTGGACAACAACCGCTACATCGAAAGAATGCGCTTTGTGAGTTCTGGTACAGAAGCGGTGATGTCGGCAATTCGTCTGGCAAGAGGCATTACAGGTAGAAGCAAGATTATCAAATTTGAAGGCTGCTATCATGGTCACGTCGACTCGCTGCTAGTAAAAGCTGGTTCTGGATTAGCTACGTTTGGAGTTAGTACATCTGCCGGTATTCCCCCTTCGTTTGCACAAGAAACAATCGTGCTGCCATTGGATGATCGTGATCTACTAGAGCAAACTTTGCATAAATATGCGGATGATGTAGCAGCTATCATCGTGGAGCCTGTTCCCGCTAACAATGGGCTATTGTTACAAGATGCTTCTTTCTTGAATTGCTTACGCTTGAAATGCTACAAGTATGGTGTACTACTCATATTCGATGAAGTGATTTCGGGTTTTCGAGTAGGTTTTGAGGGTGCAGCAGGGTACTACAACATTCAGCCAGACATCATTACGTACGGCAAAATTATAGGAGGTGGAATGCCAGTCGGGGCATTCGGGGGAAGTGCAGAAGTGATGAGTCATATTGCACCCGAAGGACCAGTGTATCAAGCAGGTACACTCTCTGCCAACCCAGTTGCAATGGCAGCAGGCTATGCAGCAGCCACGCAACTGTTGGAAGATGGGTTTTATGAGCGAATGGCAGCCAAGACCGCTCGCTTCGTTCAGCGTATTCAGCACTACTGCAATGAAAAGAACTACGAAGTCAGCATTCCACACATTGGGTCTATTTTCTGGATGGCATTCAGTCGCGAACGAATTGTTCGTGCCGATCAAATTGATCCAGCGAGTATGGAACAATTCAAAATTTTGCACCGAGAGCTACTCAACAATGGCGTTTACCTAGGGCCTTCAGGCTATGAAGTAGGTTTTGTTTCTGCTGCGCATACAGAAGAAGATTTAGTACGCGCTACTGAAAAAATCTGTGCTGCTCTAGACGTGGTGTTTAGCGGCTAGTTTTGCGCTCCAGCGATTAGTTCTTACTTTTGCATCGCGTTTCGTTTACTGAACTTTATATAGCACATTCGTCTTGAAGCACCTCCTACTCATTGTTCTCTTTTTTGTCAGCTACAGTTTACTGTTGACTGCACAAAATCCATTCGAGATTATTGATCGGTTGGAGCAGCAAGGAATGGTTGACATTACGGAAGAAGTTACCGTAACAGAAGCACCTACGGCTACCCCCGAAATCACCTCGTCTGCTCCAACAGTAGATACCAATAATCCTTTCGAAATTGTAGCACGCAATGGGCAGCGACCTGTCACAAGAGCAACAGCACGCCCTACCCAAGAAGTAGTAGCACCCAAGACGCCTACTATCATTGCGCCAAAAACTCCTTCAATCACTCGACAAAAGAGTGATTTTGAGGATGGTACTAGTACCTTTATTTTATTGTTACTGACACTTATTCCAACGACTATTCTATTTACGATTTTTCGTTCCTACCTAAAGAAAGCAATAGAAAATTTTGGACAATCAGGTGTATTGACGCGAAGTTATAGGGAGTATGCAGGAGCGTCTATCGCCCCCATGAATAGCTGGTTTGTGCTATTTTTTATCAATTCAGGGTTGTTCATCGCACTTGTTTTACGGCATTACGGCTATCTTTTAGCAGATACATTGCTGATGCATGTAGCGATCTGTATTGGGGCAGTAAGTGCATTTATCTTAGTCAAACGTGCTTTTCTAGCGCTGTTAGGTGTACTCTTTCCCATCCAAAAGCAAATTCAGCTTTATTTATATCTTTTGATGGTTTTTAGTATATTGGTTGGCGTTTTTTTGACCTTTGCTAATATTTCACTGCTCTATATATTAGATAGCGGTGTTAATGTATTGATTATCAGTAGTTTTGGAGTGCTTGTTCTGTTCTACTTAGTACGTGCCTATCGAGGACTGCTTGTCGTAAATCGGCTAGCACTATTACACGTGTTTCACTTTTTGTTGTATATTTGCGCTGTCGAAATAGCACCTATTTTTGTTTTAATCAAATTGGTGATGCTCTACGGCAAGTAGTCGGGAATTTCCTCCTTCACACTCTACAGTTTTTAAGTTATCAGAATGCTTGAATGGCTATTTCATCATTCGCCACCGATTACCGTCTCGTACAGCTCGTAAAAAATATCGTATCTGAATGGCAGCAGCAGCAGAAAGACAAGCGCAGCAAGAATCCTATAAGCGAATAAAAACCATACTCGTCTCACAACCTAAACCTGAACGTTCTCCTTACTACGAACTGGAAGAGAAATATGGTCTACAGATTGACTGGCGTCCTTTCATTCATGTAGAAGGCTTGACCGCGAAGGAGTTTCGGAAAGAAAAAGTGCGCCCTGCAGAGTATTCCGCCGTCATCTTCACTAGTAAGAATGCAGTGGATCACTATTTCCGTATTTGTGAAGAGATGCGTATTAAAGTATCAGCAGACATGAAGTATTTCTGTCTCACCGCAGCAATCGCTAATTACTTGCAGAAGTTCATTGTCTATCGCAAACGAAAGGTATTTGTCGGCAAGAAGACGATTAAAGATCTAGCGACAGCACTACAAAAGCACAAGGCGAAAGAGACATTTTTACTGCCTTGCTCCAACTTAGGCAGTAAAGCTGTTTCTGCTTATTTGACGGACAACAAGTTCAACTGGAAAGATGCATTGATGTATCGCACCGTGAGTAGCGATTTATCAGATCTGAGTGATGTCAAATACGATGTATTGGTGTTTTTCTCGCCATTGGGGATTAAATCGCTTTACGAAAACTTTCCAGACTTCAAGCAGGACGAAACACGTATGGCGATCTATGGCAGCACTACTAGCAAGGCAGTACTGGATCGCGGTTTAGATATAAACATCAAAGCACCTGCACCAGAGGTACCTTCCATGACGGTAGCACTGGATAATTATCTACGTTTGTCGAACAAGGATTAGCGTATAGTCTGAGTTCAGTAATGCATTTACAGTCATGAGGGTTCGGTTTGATCGGTTCACGTTACATAGATAGCTTTCTGTTAACTCAGTGGTTGATTAAAAAGCTTGTTCAAGTTCATTTTAGATAGACTTGAACAAGCTTGCGCTTACTATACTTTGTCGTGTATTGGCTGATTGTGGCAAATCGGAGCAAAATTTGTTCTGAACAAGGTAAACCCGAAAGCTTTCGGGTTTTCGGCATAGCCGCGCTACGGCTATCCACGACAGCTATCAGAATTGACTCAGCGCAGAGTGAAATTTGACCGATACAGTCAATTGAGATGCTGTACAACAAGTCTACTGATCGTTTAAAACAGTCATCTTCTCCAGTAGCCATTTCCGATTCACAATATGCTCTTCCTGTTCTATCTTCTCCTGTAAGGCTTCAAACTGTTGATGCCACTTATCTCTTTCCTCATATCCTTGTTTGGCACGGAGACTAGCCAATTGTCTAGTAAATTCCACCAAATGTTTAACGCCTTGGCTGTATTCTTTTGCTAGTCCTTTCCGACGTGCCAAGTACTGTTTGAATGTTTTGGTCAATGCTAGCAATGCTTCTGTCTCCTCTAGCTCGTAATAAATGTATAGCAGCATGGATTTGCCAGTAATGGCATAGCGCACATCCGAAATATCTAAATACAACAACTGTTGTAGCGCCTTTTCATACTCCTTGTAGTAAAAGTAGTAAGATGCCAAATTGAAGGCATAAGCGTGTTCTCGTTGTTCAGGATGAATGTGTATTCGATAGTTTTCAATAAACTGTATAACCCACTGCTGCTCTCCTAATCGCAGCCCAGCAATAACAATATTCTTATAATGCCATTCTGGCAAATAGCCATTCTCAAATAGTAGCTTTTTTTCCAGCTGAATACGAGACAACTCGAACAGATACTGTAAATATTCTGCCTTCCCTGAATTAATTTGAGCAGCGCAAAAGTTCTGTAGATATTGATAGGCTCGCTGTTGCTCAGCAATGCTAAACGTAATAGAATACTGATGGAGAATAGCTACCGTTTTTGTGTAGGAGTCAAATGTCTGTTCTCGAAGTAGCTGATAGATTTGCCGATAGATAATAACTACTGGAATATTCTGATAATCAGTTAATTGTGCGTCTAGTTCCGACAATAAAATATCCAACATAGGATCGGAGAAAGCCATTTTTATGGTACTCTGCCGATTCAAAATCTCACAGGCATCCTTGAGTTTTTCAGCAATAAAAAATGTATTCAACGACTGTTGCTTTTGCGCTAGACTATCATCGCTTTTGTACTCGCGTTGCTGCTCAAAATAGGTGTTTTGTTCCGCAGCGATCTGATAGTTTTGAAAGTGATGCACAATATCGTTTCGGCTTGCTGAGTGTAACTGTTTTTGGAGACGATGCAGTTGCTGTTCATAGGTTTTATTCTGCCCTCGTTCTCGAAGTTGTTCGAGTACATGGAGTTGTTGTTGAATAGTTGTTGCTGTCAGTTTTTCTACGCTCAAAAATTGAAAGAAAAGGCGTTTTGCATACGTAAAAAGTACAGGAAGATCACGTGTTCGTCCTGTCTCTCCAAATACGGCTTGGCTCAGGATTTCTTTGTCACAATGAGCTGCTGAAAAGTGAGGATAAAGCGTGTTCAGATGTGCGACCAATGTACTTACTCCTTGGTGTTTGTTGAAGTAAGGGGATTCCACAAAAGCACAAAATCGCGTCATCTCCTTCCGATCCAAGCTTTTTAGTAATGAAAATAGAGTGTTCTGTTTCATTTATTTTCAAAAAATGAATAGTTTATTAAATTGATTATCAAAGAATTAGCTATTGAATATAGTATAAAATTTTCAAAAATGGATGGCAAAAGTATTTGTTGATCCTTATAGAAGACCGCATTTTTGTAGTCGTTACAAACACAATACTTGGGCTAGGCTAAACCGATTCTTTCACCCATCTGAATACATGATCCATGAACAAATTTTTTCTTCCTATTTTTACCTTGCTCCTATCCTGGAGTCTCCAAGCACAACCCAACTCGAACAACTGCTTTGACTTTCAGGAATTGCCCCGCGATACATCTTTTGGTGTAGATACAGGTACACCACCTGGTACTATCGTTTTCGCTGACAACAACTACGAATTACGCGTAGATGACTTTTTCTTTCCCGATCAAAACGAATCGGAGTTCTATGCCGCTAGTGTTCTGGACAATCCTTTTCGCATGACCCCAGACGTAGGTAGAGGACTTTTCTTAGCCACCGTTTCTGTCTCCTTTGAGTCGCTCAACGAAACGGAAGACTTGAAACGTGTCTTTTTCACCATTGCTGATGGCGGTGGCGACAAATACCTACGGATCAATGACGAGCAAACTCCTTTCTTGAGTTATTGGGGCGAACTAGACGACTATATTTTTGAAGGTGGTCGTATTCGGGTGTTGCAAAACGACCCCGATTCTTTAATAAGTACTGTCATTCTGGAAGGCGATATTCGTTCGTTAAGTATCGGCGGTAACGAACAGTTCCTGTATGAATATTGTGAGCAACCACTGACAACCGATTTTTGTCGGGTCAGCAATCTACAAATACAACGTAAAGAATGCATCAGTGAAAATCAATATCTTGCTTCAGTTGACTTCGAGTATGAGGGGATAGAAGCAGACTCATTTGAGGTACATATCGGTGACCGTTCATTGGGTAGCTACTTTCTCTCCGACTTTCCCGTAGAACTTGTCGTTCCATTCTTTCCTGATCAGCCTACAGTGGAAGCGACCGTTTGTGTCGATGGTCGAATAGACTGTTGTTCCAGTGTCACTTTCCGGCAACCATTTTGCAATAGTTGTGCTATCACATTTGCAGAAGTGTATCCCGATACTTGCGATTTGAGCGGGCAGTACATGGTTGATGTATACGTCGAAGCAAGAAACGGTAGCACCACTGGTTTCTTTATCTATGATGCCTTTGGTCGAGAATTTGGTTCGTTCAGCTATGCCGATTCGTTGGTTCGGATTGGGCCATTCAGTGATTTAGATGACGTGGTTAGCACACTAACTGTGGTGGATGCTGAAGAGGAAACTTGTCGTTTTGAAACAGAAATTCCACCTTCTTGTCCCATTTCCAATTGTGTTATTGAAGGTGTTGCTTTAGAATATCAACCGTGTGACGATACTGGACGCTTTCTACTAGAAGTAGTTGTATCAGCGACTGAAGGTAGTGCTGAAGGTTTCTTTGTCAACTATGCGGGACAGCATTTTGGTCCATTCAGCTATCAAGACTCTAGCATCACCGTGGGTCCTATCTTGGCAGGGGGTGAATTGCCAATCATTCTTGAAATCATAGACGGAGAAAATTTCAATTGTTTTTGGTCTGACTTCTTATCACCACCTTGCGAAACTACATGCGGTCTGGTCGATGCTATGCTGACTCCGCTACCCTGCGATTCTAGTGGTGCTTTCTTTGTAGAAGCTTTTCTATTCGCCGACATTCCTGGTTCTGAGTTGGGTGTCCTCGTCAATGGTGAATTTTACGGGCCTTTTCCGCCAGAAGATTCACTATTTGTTTTGGGCCCGTTTGATGGAAATATAGATGCTCCTTTCAATTGGACGGTATTCGATCTAGAACGAGAATTTTGCTTTCTCGAAGGTCAATTTGAATCGCCCTGTTTTGAAAATGCTTGTGAAAATGTAGCACTGACAGCGACCGTTCTTCCTTGCGATAACAACGAATTTAATGTCCGATTAGCAATTACTGACTTGACCAACTCACTAGAGCAATTTTTAGTACAAGTCAATAATGAAGTCATTTATGGCCCATTTGTATTACCCTCAAGCGATACCTCAAGCACGGTCACGATTGGGCCGTTTTCGGATGCCCTTAGCGTATACAACTTGACTGTTTTTGATGTCAATGATCGGTCTTGTCGAGCCAGTATTCGTGTCGTTGCTCCTGATTGTGCGAAACAGTGTAGCATCCAAAACTTTGAGGTCAGCATAGCAGAAGACTGTAATGAAGATAGTACATTCAGCCTCAGCTATCAATTTGACATCAATAACTCCATTGGCAACGGCTATAATCTGTTGCTGGATAACCAACTTATCGGACGCTACCCCTATGGCAGTAATAATTTACAATTTCCCAATTTTAGTTTAGATGGTCGCACCTCCGCCACACTAGCTATCGTGGCAGGTGGCGACTTTACTTGTGCGGTGCGCCAAACCATAGCCGCACCTGAATGTAGTGTAGATACTAGCCAAGTTTGGCCAGGTGATACCAATCAAGACGGCATTGCCAATCACTTTGATCTGCTCAATATTGGAGTTGGGTATGGCGCTAGTGGTCCTCGCCGAACACAGCAAGGTACAAATTGGATGGCACTGAATGCACCACGCTGGGCGGAGTCATTCCCCTCTGGTGTCAACTACAAACACGCCGATACTGACGGCAATGGATTTATCAATGATGAAGACGTCAATGCTATCGAACAGCACTACGGACTCACTACAGGAAGTGGTGATATCGATGCGCCAAGTACAGATCCTGATGAAGTCACTGCGACCGAAGGTGACCCAAGTATTTTTGTCGATTTGCCAGAAAATGGGACTTTCCCAGTTGGTTCCGCTTTTTCTGTGCCTATTATTTTAGGTTCGGAAGATCGCTCCGTAGAGTCCGTTTATGGGATTGCTTTTACCGTTAATTATGATCCAAGTGTCATTGATGCCAACCAGTTATCCATTACTATTCCACATAGCTGGATGGGCGATAACTTATTGACAATTTATAAAGAATATCCACAAGAAGGGAAAGTAGAAATAGCTATTTCACGGACGGATGGAGAAAGTGTAACGGGATATGGTGTTGTTGCCCTAATGACTGGTATTATTGTCGATTTAGTGGGTTTGCGCACCGTTGAAGTTACCGTCTCTAAAGTTCGGGCGATCAACGCAGAGTATACGCGCATACCGATTTATCCAGATTCGCGTAGCACCACCGTTACGACCACCACCCAAGCGATAACTCCTGAAGTCGTAACGGTTTTTCCTAACCCCACAGATGGACGGTTACGGTGGTCAGTTCCGACTTCAATCATCACGAGTATTGATATTTTGAATATACAGGGGCAGGTTGTTCGCTCATTAGATACAACGCAGAATGGGGCGGATATTAGTGATCTAGGAGAAGGCATCTATCTCGTTAGATTTGGAACGGCTTTGGGCTATCGGTACGAGCGTATTATGAAACAATAATAAGTCTTTGTCAAAAAGACAGGCTACCATAATGCGGAATGACAGATTATCGGGCGGATGTCTAACATCTATTGTCTACTATCTAACGTCTATTAAGATTATACTCGGATTTGGATTTTAGAAGAGCAGCCTAGGCATTTGTTGTTGGTTGCTCTTCCTTTTTTGACCTCTCTTATCTTACCGAACAATATGACGGGATACGTGTACTCATAATTCATCAAACTGTTGGAAACACATGAATAAGTTATGGCTACTTTCTATCATCTTCGCCTGTGCGACACCCACTTTCAATGCAGACGGATTAGAAAAAGACCCTATTCCCTTAGCCAAGGATTTACTGACTGCTATACGCGATAATGAAGACTATGAGCAATATCAAGAAGATCTCGCCAACCTAGACGCGAAGTACTTAGCCGACGCGCTACCCACCGACGAGCACAAACTCGCCTTTTGGCTCAATATCTACAACGCTTACATTCAAAGCATTTTAATGGAAACTCCTGAACTCTTTGAAAATAGAGGCGATTTTTTCGGAGAACCACGTGTCACGATTGCTGGAGAAGAATTGAGTTTTGATGACATCGAACACGGCATTATTCGCAGCTCTCAAAATAAGCTCGGTGGTGGATTTTTGGGTAAACTCTTTGTTGGAAAATACGAGAAAATGATGCGAACTGAGGAGCGCGACGGACGTATTCATTTCGCATTGAATTGTGGTGCGAAAGATTGCCCGCCAGTGGCTGTCTACGAGTATGAGCGTTTGAACGAACAACTTGACGCCAGCAGCAAACGCTTTTTGACGAAAACGACTGAGTACGATAAAGAAAAGAAAGTGGCGAAGGTCACACCGCTGTTTAGCTGGTTTCGGGGCGATTTTGGTGGCTTAGACGGCGTTCCGAACTATCTACAACGCTACGGTATCATCGAGCCAGGTGCTGACCCTGAGTTGGAGTTTAAGGAGTATGACTGGACGTTGGATTTGGGGAATTATATTGAGTTGTAGCGGACACTAAGTGCAGGCAAGACGTATACTTTCACTATCTACTCAGGCTAAACGTATTGTAATTGCAGAAAGGTAGTATCCAGATGATGAAAATTTTGATCGGTCGTTAGTAAAGTCAACTCATACTGACTGGCAGTAGCGGCAAGCCAAAGATCATTTTTTCCTATGTTGCGCGCTGTAAACTGATGGTTGGATAATTTAACTTTAGGAACTGTGAAATAATAACTGTTCGTACATTGTAAATTAAGTTTGTGTCAATTTCATATCGTACTCGTAATCGCTAAACTTGTTTAGCAGGTTGAACGCACCAAACAAGTTTGGTCGTTACGAATGACAAAAAAACTTAGTTTACAATGTATTAGGTTCTACTCATCTAATTTCTTTAAAGGCTCAATAAGCGGCTCATCCCATTTCACTTCTTCTACTATCTTCATGTGTTCTTCAAAACTAGTCTGCCGAACGGTCTGCTCTGCCTTGATCTCCTCCAAACCTACCCCTGACTTTACCTTCATGATAGGAATATACGAATCGGGAAGAGGCAGTGGTGAAGGCTGCGCTTTTTGATACAAAGAACGTAACTCACTCAAGTCCGAAATGTGCATGATTGCATCAATTCAATTGATAGCGCAATGATTGAACTTCATTCATCAGCCTATTTTTTGTACAATAATATCTACTGGTAGATAACACTGTTTTAGAAAAGTTGGTTGTGTGAGAACATGAGCCAATACTACATGTCCTTCCACTCAAACAACCTTCCTACCGATTCAAATGTTTTATAGAAAGCAAACTCAACACCATGCAGGAAATAACCATCCGCAGACATCTACTTTGGGAATATGATTGGGATACCATTGACTTCGAGCGATTAGCAACTGTTGTTGTCGAACGAGTGATAGAACGTGGCAACATCAAGGATTGGAAAGCGATTTTGCATTTCTATGGTGTTCAGCGTATTCTAAACATCGCCGATCGAAGCACTCGTTTAGATCAACGCCATAAACGGTTTACTTCTATTTTTTTGCAGTCAGATCTTTTGCGATGATTTATACGAATAAAGCTATTATTCTTCCACAGACTTTAGAGTTGTTACAAATTTTACAAGCAGATCGCAGATTTGAACACTTCTTTTTAGTAGGTGGAACCGCTTTAGCACTTCAAATTGGACACCGTTTATCTATAGATTTGGATCTATTTACAATGGCTAGTTTTGATACACAACGCTTGGAGACTACACTTCAGAAAGAGTTTGAATTTTATACAGACTTTGTGGCAATGAATACTCTGAAAGGTTTCGTAAATGATGTGAAAGTGGACTTTATTACACATGCCTATCCATTGGTTCGTAAATTAGTTACGAAACAAAAAATGCGATTGGCTTCCATTCATGATATTGCTGCTATGAAGTTGAATGCCATTGCACACAGTGGAAATCGTCAAAAAGATTTTTATGATATTTACTTTTTGTTAGAGCATCTCACCTTGAAAGAAATGCTAGTAGCTTACCAAAAAAAATACACAACTTCTAACCCGATTGTTGCGCTAAAGGGATTGACTTACTTCGAAGACATTGACTTTGAGATTGAATTTCCTATACTGACACGCAAAGTTTCTTTTGAAAAGGTAAAAGAACGATTGCTCGATGCAAGTAGGCATACACAGAAACGATATTGATGACACAAAAAAGCGACAACCATCACAAAGATGATTGCCGCTTTTTTGGTTTAAGGTCTAACGTCTAGGAGTCTCTCCTAATACCCCTTATTCTGAGGTAAAGAAGAACCCAAGTCAATCTCACGTTGAGGAATTGGTAATACTACCCGATCAGCACCTGGAGCAGATTCTTGAGGTCGATCCGCACGCAGTGGCATTCCCGTTCTTAATAGATCGTTACGACGGAAGCCCTCAAACGCTAATTCTTTACGACGCTCGTCGTACAGAATTTCTAAGGCTTCATCTACACTACTAGGATCAACAGCATCCAAACCTGCACGATCACGTAGACGGTTAATGATTTCTATAGCTTCAGTCTCATTATCTTGTTCCAGTAACGCCTCTGCTCTATTCAATAAAACTTCTGTGACACGTAGAATAGGGGCGTCATCTGTATTATTGATAGCATCGTCATATTTAGTCGTGTATGTAGTTGGATTGCCATCTACATCTAAAGTGACAGACAGATTTTCTAACCGAAAATCGCCACCCTCGTAGCTATCTAGCAAATCTTGTGAGTAAGGTGCATCTCCACGGCCACCAAAAGTAGCTGGCTGAAAATAGCTAGCTAAACCACCAGAGCCAGTAGCAGAATTATCTACCGCTGACATCTTAAGTGCAAAAATGATTTCTGACGCATCTGTATCATAGAAAGAATAGTCTGGGGATAGTGCGTATAGGTCACTAGATAATACTGCATCCGCATAACTGATCGTTTGTCCCCAATCTTCTTGATGAAGCGATACTCTAGATAACATCGCATTTGCAGCACCTACAGTCGCACGACCTCTTGTTTGATCAGGAGAACTATAGCTCTCAGGCAATCCGTTCAATGCATCAATTAAGTCTGTTTCAATTTGAGTATACACTTCAGCTACACTACTTCGACCGATCCGAGTTTCTATATCCCCTTGTAAAACTAGAGGATCAAGAATAAGCGGTACACCTGGTGAACTTCCTCCATCCAGTGAATAAGGTTGTCCAAATAATGTAACTAACTGGTGGTACGTTAATGCACGCATGAACTTCGCTTCTGCAATGAATTGATCCCGTTCATCTTGTAAAAATCCTTCATCTTCTACATTCGGAACGTTTGCAATAACTGCATTAGCTGCTAAAATCACTCGATAGTGATCTCTAAATACTGCTTCAATAGTAAGATTATCAGGTTGAGTGACATATAAGTTAATATCTTGTAAGGTAGGAAACGACCCAATAAAGTTAACATTATCTGCCTGAAACTCAGAAATCACTTGGAACATTCCACCGAAGGCTTCTAAATCTTGAGCTCGACTGTAAACTCCCATTAAGGAAGCACGGGCAGTGTTCTCGTCTGCAAAAGCAGCATCTGTGGATAAGGATTGTTCTGGTTCGAGGTCGAGATTGTCATCACAAGTGATGAAAGAAACACTCAACATCAAAAAGAATATATATTTGAAGTATGTTTTCATAATTAATTTTTGTTTAAATAAACAGAACAGAGAGGAAGATTTACCTTCCTCTTTCTCAGTTAGGTTAGAAACTAGCATTTATTCCAACGGTTATGGTACGTGCTTGTGGAGGTGTAAAGAAAGATTCTCCCACACGCAAGTTAGTTTCCGTTCCACCATCGTTCACTTCAGGGTCTTGCCCACGGAAATCATCTGCTGTGAATGTCAGGAGGTTTTGACCTAATACATATGCACGAATAGTTCCAAATGCTTTTGTATTCACAGCATCTCCTCTCAGTGTATAACCTAATGTGATATTACGTAAACGTAAGAACGACCCATCCATCAACTGATTAGTCGAACGTTGTCCATAATTGAAGAATGTAGAACTTTCAGGACTAGGTACTACTGCGTCTGTGTTCTGTGGTGTCCAGAAATCTAACAATCTTGTAGAGATGTTAAAAGGGGCACCTGTATTCTCTGTAAAGCGCAGATCGCCTAGATATACGTCATTACCATATACGAAATTAAATAAGAAACTGAAGTCTAGATCGCCATAGCGGAAGGAGTTCGTTATACCACCTGTGAAATCAGGAATCGCTGATCCCACAATAACCCGATTACTAGTACTATAAGTCGTTGTTGGATTTCCTTCTCTATCTAACCATTCCGCATCACCATTTTCATTGATACCATTGTAACGTACTAAGTAGAACGTATTAGCAGAATGTCCCACAATTGCTCTTTGATTAGCTGAACCTAAAATGAACCGTCTATCTTCATCATCTAGTGCTGCACCTGGTAACTCTAGTATTTCGTTCTGTAACCAACCTACATTAAAATTTGTACGCCATTCAAAGTTAGAGCGTCGAATGTTCGTAGTTCGAATATTTAGGTCAACACCTCTATTACGCATTTCTCCTGCATTCTGCGTAATGTCAGAAATACCGTACACTTCAGGAAGTGGAAAATCTAATAATAGGTCTGTTGTCAACTTATTGTAGAAACTCACATCTACACCAAATCTATTATCGAACATATTTGTTGCTAAGGTGACATCTAACTGAGTCGTCTCTTCCCAACCTAATTCAGGATTTTCTGCCTGTGTAGGACGCAAACCTGGCATACCGTTATAGTCTGACTCTACACCACTCTGGTATAGACCTAGAGAAGAGAAGTTACCTATACGGTCATTGCCCGAAGTACCGTAACTAGCAGATAATTTAGCAAAGTCAAGCCAATTGACGTTAGATAGAAAAGCCTCCTCACTCAAAATCCAACCTAACGAAACCGCTCCGAAAATACCATATTGATTCTCTCTACCAAAGCGAGATGAACCATCTCTACGAACGGAAGCCTCTGCAATATATTTACCATCTAGACGGTAGCTTGCTCTCAAGAATTGTGAAAATAACGCCCACTCTGTTCTGGAAGCAGAAGTAGTTGTCGGTGTCGCTGCAGATTCAATATTTCGTAGATTATCTGCTGCAAAGTCAGAACCCCCTACGGCAATATCTTCAAGCAAAGATGTTTCATAACTAACACCTGCCACTGCATTAAAAACGCTTCTACCTACTTCTCGGTCAAAACTTAACGTATTAGTTGTCAACCATTTGCTATCATTAAATATCTGTCGAAAACCATCACCTCCTGGGGAAACAATTTCTGGATTACGACTTGTTTCTTCTGTCTGAATATCATCTATGCCAAAGTCAGTTCTAAACGTCAAGCCAGGTACAATGTCATACATAGCATAAACATTTGCTATGGTTCTTTTACTTAATAGGTTTCTAACAGAAAGTTGTTCAATAGCCAATACGTTTGTGATGAAACCAGTATTAACAAACTGTCCATTTTCGTCAAATGGCTGTACCCAAGGACGCTGCAAATAAGAAGAAGTCAATGGTGCAGAAGTACTATTGTCTGAACTAATACGATCATTATCTACTCTAGAAATATTCACATTCGCTCCAAAACGGAAACGTTCTGAGACAGTATGTTTGAAGTTCAAACGACCTGCGATTCTATCTAAAGAGTTACCGATGGTATAGCCGGTCTGATCTAAAAAAGTACCTCCTAAGTAGTATTGTGTTTTATCTGAGCCACCAGAAAGTGAAGCGTCATAGTTATTGATCCGTCCAGTCTGTAATACTGCATCCTGCCAATCAAAACCACCCTCTGGCAGTGTAGCAGGATCATTACCTAGTGCGTCAATACGATATTGACGATATTGGTCTGCGTTTGCCATCTCGTATACATCCGTTGGTTCTGACCATCCAGTATAATAGTTAAAGTTGACAATATTAGTGCCAGCTTTACCTTTCTTGGTAGTAATCAAGATAACACCATTTGCTCCACGAGAACCGTAGATAGCTGCCGCTGCCGCATCCTTTAGTACAGACATGGATTCAATGTCATTTGGATTAATGTCCTGCAATGGATTCAAGGCAGTTGCACCAAAATCAGTAGAATAATCTCCATCATTTAATGGAACACCATCTACTACGATCAATGGTTGACCACCCGCATTCAAAGAAGCCACTCCACGAATACGAATAGCGGTAGCAGCACCCAATACACCAGAAGTGTTTGTGAGTTGAACACCAGCTGCTTGTCCTTGTAGGAGTTCTTGTGGACTGACTACAGGTACATTCGCCAGAGCCTCATTGTCAATTTTAGCGACATTCTGTACGCTGAAGCGTTCGCTCTGCTCGCCATATCCAATGACGACGATGTCTTCCAGACCGATGACGGCAGGTTCTAGATTAATATTTAAAGTAGAGTTGTTACCTATCTCTATTGTTTTTGTCGCAAAACCAGTATAGGAAACAATCAAATTTTCAGCACCATCTGGTACTTGTAAAGCAAAGTTACCGTCTATATCAGTAACTGTTCCAACGCTAGTGCCTTCCGCCAAAATAGAAGCACCGATTAAAGGTGTTCCTTCTACATCAGTGATAGTTCCTTCTACACTGCGTTGCGCAAATACGGTGCCGAGTGTTGCAAATAGAGCAAACATCAGCAGTAGTGTGCGTTTTTTCATACGAATTAATTTTATGATACAATCAAAGTGAATAAATAAAGAAAGCCGTAGCAAAGCACCTGCTTTGTACAGCTCATAACTTTTAGTCTAATAATAGGAATTTAGTAGTCGATAAACTCTTCCGAAAAGAGATAGATCGGTCGGGCAGTTGGTGATTTCTTTGTTTCATAGTAGTGATATTCGCAAGTGCGTTCATAGCACCCACTTCTTTAAATAAGGTAGTAAGAACCCTTATTTCAAGTCGTGTTTGTTTAACAATCAGGTTGCTCTTGTTCAACAAGAGTCCACAAAGATAAATATTTTATGGTATATCCTTGTGAGAAGTGAAAAGGGAAAACTCTGAACAAAGCTTCGTGCTTTCACATTCTCTTAACGTATGCAGAACCCAAAACGTCCACTATTGTTCTTCACTTTTTTTTAATTCACAACTAGTAGCTCATGTGCGGACGTTATTCTTTAGCCACGCCTATTCCACAAATTAAGAAGCGATTTAATACGATTCAGGTCGACGAAACGCTATCGAACAATTACAATGTTGCGCCCACTCAAAAGGCGTACGTCATCACGAACGAAGCCCCCGAACAGGTGCAAGTTTTTCGTTGGGGACTGCTTCCTTTTTGGTCGAAAGAAGGAAAGGTAAGTGGTCGGCTCATCAATGCGCGTTCGGAAGGAATAGAAGCGAAGCCATCGTTTCGCTTGCCAGTGCGACAGCGACGTTGTTTGGTATTAGCAGATAGCTTTTATGAGTGGGTGCGAAAAGATGGACAAAAGCTACCGTATCGCATTTTTTATCCACCGACGGAAGTGATGACGTTTGCAGGGATTTGGGAACACTGGAATAAGGAAGGGCAATCTATTCATACATTTTCAATTATTACGACAGAACCGAATGAGGAAATGACTTCCATTCATAATCGAATGCCCGTTGTCCTGCCCGATGATGAAAGCTGCAAAGCGTGGTTGCTGAGTACCGAACTGAACGATGCTCTTTCTTTATTGAAGCCACTGCCCGATGGTAGTTTGGAGATGTACCGAGTGAGTACGGAAGTGAATAGCGTGCGGAACAATGGTGAAGAACTGCATGAGCGAGTGGGGGAGGATTTAAGAGAGTGAGAGAGAAATAACAAAAGCGTACGAATTTATTCGTACTTACTTACATTAAACAGAAAAACCGTCTAGTCGCTCAAGCAGCTAGACGGTTTCTTGTTAGTAGAAGGTTGTCGTTTCCCAAGACGACCTTCTTTTACGCGCTTTAGTTTCTAATCAAACGACTGATTCATTTGCGAAGCAGCAGTTGCCATCATCTGATATTCTTCTGGCGATAAACCATCCATACAGTAATGAATAGGATTAACTTTTTTGCCATTTAAAGATACCTCGTAGTGACAATGAGGAGCAGTGGATGTTCCAGTACTGCCTATCGTTCCGATCTTCTGACCTTTTTTCACTTCCTGTCCAACTTTTACATCCACAGAGTGCATATGGCCGTATAACGTCTTATAGCCATAGCCATGGTCGATCATTACACTTGTACCGTAGCCAGTTTTCTTCCGCTCTACACGAATAACTTTTCCTTTTCCAGTTGCTAAAATAGGAGTACCACGAGGAGCAGTAAAGTCAATACCTTCATGCATCTTACGCACCTTATGAATAGGGTGCATCCGCATCCCAAAACCAGATAGCAGTTTGATGTCTCTCGCCAACTTGTCCGAACGGACTGGCTTGATAGAGGGAATGGACGCTAACATGTCCTCTTTACTCCGTGCTACCTCCAGGATAGTATCTAGTGACATAGACTGTAGCGCAATTTGCCATTTTATCTTATCAAGGTCTGTCAATGTTTCTTTCAGCTGGTCAGTACTAATACCTGCTTCTATATGCTCGTACTTATCGTGACCTCCTATACCTGCTTCCCATACACCTTGGTCGATGGGAGGCATGCCGAAAATCATACGGTGAGCAGTGGCATCTCGATCTTGAAGTGTCAATAAAGACTTTTTAATGTCATCGAGTTCGGTTTGAATCTCTGTTATCTTTTGATGCTGTTTTTCAATGGTTTCTTTCTTCGCTTGAAGCTCTGGCGAAGGCAGTAGTTTGTGTGAGAGAGGAGTCAGCAAGACGACAGTTACTATTGCTGCGCAGACAAACCCGACGATGCGGAGTAGTTGCTTACTTAGCGGTTCTACAACCTTTTCGTAACGCAATGTTTGTGTGTTGTAGGTAAATCTTTCCCTAGCCATAAGTGTTTTAGTTCCTTAACAAATATCCTAACTTTGCACCGGTTTAGACGCTCTGTTAGGCATGGTTTTTGGAATGGTGTCGGCAATTATAGCGTCAAAGTTAGTTTTCCAATTCTAAAATCCAAAAAATAACTCCCTTTTTTAACGCTAAATAGACCGTTCCCTCATAAAACCGCCCTTTAACGTAGGATTTTTATTTTTGGTGCATCAATGTACTGAATTACTATACATCTGACAAATTAATGACAAAATCACCTATTTATAGTCATTGGTTTCTCATTCTTAAACTGATATTTCTGTATGCAACAGATGAGTTCGCGCAACATTAGACAGCAATTTTTGCAATTTTTTGAAGAGAAAAAACATAAAATAGTTGCCTCTGCCCCTATCGTACAAAAGGATGATCCAACCCTAATGTTCACGAATGCAGGGATGAATCAGTTCAAGGATTTCTTTTTGGGCGACGCTGAACCTGATAATCCACGCATTGTCGATACGCAAAAGTGTCTACGGGTGAGTGGAAAGCACAATGACTTAGAAGAAGTGGGTGTTGACAGCTATCACCACACTATGTTTGAGATGTTGGGGAATTGGTCGATAGGTGATTATTTTAAAAAAGAAGCTATTGATTGGGCATGGGAGCTGTTGACTCAAGTATATGGACTGCCCGAAGATCGCTTATACGCTTCCATTTTCGAAGGCGATAAGACTGAACAGTTAGATCGTGATGACGAGGCAGCCGAAATTTGGGAACAATGGCTTCCAAAAGATCGCATCTTAGATTTTGACAAAAGAGATAATTTTTGGGAAATGGGCGAAACTGGCCCCTGTGGGCCTTGCTCTGAAATCCATATTGATTTACGTTCAGATGATGAGCGAGCCATGACAAATGGACGTGATCTGGTGAACGCCGATCACCCACAGGTCGTTGAAATTTGGAATTTAGTTTTCATTCAATACAATCGAAAAGCAGATGGTAGCTTAGAAGAATTGCCAGCCAAGCATATTGATACCGGTATGGGTTTCGAGCGGCTGACGATGGCAATGCAAGGCAAAACGTCCAATTACGATACAGACATCTTCTCGCCCTTCATCAAAATGATTGAAGCCATTTCTGGCAAAGAATATACGTATAGCTACGCGACAGACGCAAAATCAGATATTGCCATGCGTGTGGTGTCCGATCATATCAGGGCGGTAGCTTTTGCTATTGCTGACGGTCAGTTGCCGAGCAATACTGGAGCTGGCTACGTCATTCGACGTATTTTGCGCAGAGCAGTGCGCTATTATTATTCTTTTTTAAGTGTAGAAGAGCCACTACTGCATCAGTTGATTCCGATGTTAGCGGAAAACTTTGCCGATGTATTCCCAGAATTAAAAGCACAGGAAGCATTCGTCAAAAAAGTCATTTTAGAAGAAGAACGCTCTTTCTTACGGACACTAGAAAGTGGATTGAGTCGCTTTGAAGCCATCGAAGCAAAGGAAGGGGTCATAGATGGACATGAAGCTTTTGAACTGTATGATACTTATGGGTTTCCTATTGATTTGACGCGTCTGTTAGCTACCGAAAAAGGGTGGGAAGTGGATGAAGTGGCTTTTGAAAAAGCGTTGAGTGCGCAGAAAGAACGCTCTAGGTCTGCTGCCGTGAAGCAAGTAGGCGATTGGACAGTGTTAGACGATGATCAGCAAGTAGAGTTTGTGGGTTATGATGAAGATAGCGTAAGTGATGCTCAAGTTTTGAAATATCGTACTGTAAAGAGTAAGAAAGGAAAAGCTTATCAAATCGTCCTAAATCGAACGCCTTTCTACGCAGAAAGTGGAGGACAAGTGGGTGATAGTGGTACGCTGAGTTTCGGTAAGGAGGTGGTAAAAGTTCTAGATACTAAAAAAGAGAATGACCTCATTATTCATTTAGTCGATCACTTACCACAAAATATAGATGCCTCAGTTCAAGCGACCATAGACACTAGCAAACGTGCGCTGACAGAAAACAATCATTCGGCGACACATCTGTTGCATGCTGCGCTACGGAATGTTTTGGGTGCGCATGTACAACAAAAAGGATCGCTAAATAACGAACGCTATTTGCGGTTTGACTTTCAGCATTTTCAGAAAATGACGGACGAAGAACTTCGTCAGGTAGAGCAAATTGTCAATGAGAAGATTCGCGCGAACATTGCGAAAGGAGAGCGTCGAAGTGTACCAATTGAAGAAGCACGGCAGTCTGGTGCGATGATGCTATTCGGCGAAAAATACGGAGACGAAGTGCGCATGATTACGTTTGACGAAAGCTTTAGTCAAGAACTGTGTGGCGGTTGTCATGTTGAATCGACTGGTCAAATTGGATACTTCAAAATCTTGTCCGAAAGTGCGGTAGCCGCTGGAGTTCGACGTATCGAGGGAGTGACCGCAATAGCAGCAGAGCAGTATTTGGATAGTGAACTGGATGAGCTGAATGAAGTTCGGCAACTCTTCAAAAATCCAAAGAGTGTCGTCAAAAGCGTAAGTGACTTACAAGAAGAAAATAAACAATTACAAAAGCGCATCGAACAATTGTTAAATGCACAAGCAGCGCAGATGAAAACGCAGCTTAAAGCTAACTTCGAGTCTGTAGATGGTATGAATGTGCTGGTGCAGCAAGTCGATTTAGCAGACAGTAAGGCTTTAAAGAATTTGGCGTATCAACTGGAAAAAGAAATAGGTAACGCCGTGATTGTTTTTGGTACAGTCATTACCAACAAGCCGCAATTGCTAGTAGCGATCTCTGAAAATCTTACTAAAGAAAGGAATCTGAATGCTGGACAGATTATCCGCAATAGTGCCAAGCACATCAACGGTGGTGGTGGTGGTCAAGCGTTTTTTGCGACGGCAGGCGGTAATGATGTGAACGGTTTAGCGGCAGCTTTGGAAGCGGCACGTGGAGAGATACAGGCAGTGGCATAGTTTAGTACAAAAACAAGCGGTGTATCAGCTGTAAGTAAGGAACGGTAAAGTAACAACTTCCTCGTTCGTAAATAATTGATATTAAATCCAATGGAACATATTCCATTGGATTTTAAGTATATCTAAATACGCAATGATCAGCAGCTAAAAACTCTTCTAATTATCCACAAATTTATACCCAACACCACGTACCGAACGGAAGAATGTAGGATTCTTCGGATCTTCTTCAAAATATTTGCGGAAGGAAAGAATAAAGTTATCAATCGTTCGGGTCGATGGATATACATCATAGCCCCAAACAGATTGCAGGATTTGCTGACGAGAGACAACTTCGTTACGACGATCTACGAGCAGTTTTAACAGCATTGCCTCTTTCTTTGTCAAGGTAAACTCGCCAGCGTTGTCGCTTTTAGCTTCATACGTCGCAAAGTTGATGATGTTATTACCAAATTCGTAGATTTCTGGCGTATTGTCAGGTGACTTACTCGTACGACGGATCAAGTTATTGACACGTAGCAGCAGTTCTTCCAGATTGAATGGCTTAGTGATGTAGTCATCTGCCCCTCGTTTGAGACCAGATACTTTATCCATTGCTGTATCCTTTGCCGTCAGGAAAATGATAGGCACTTCTAAGTTAGTGAGGCGTACTTGCTCACAGATTTGAAAGCCATCGACTTCAGGAAGCATCACATCTAACAACAACAAATCAAAGTGCTGCTCTTTAAACTTCTTCAAGGCAGTTTTTCCGTCCTTAGCAATTTCCACTTCATAGTTTTCTAGCTCTAAATTCAGCTTGATGCCTTCGCGGATGTTCTCTTCGTCTTCGACCAACAAAATTCTCATGGATTCTATTATTTTGCTATGTAACGAATAGAAGGGCAAAGGGTTCAGGAAGTAGAGATAGAGATGATAGACAATAGATGTTAGATAATAGACCTGATCCACAGATAGCTACAGATCAGCTCTTAATAACTGTGGGCTAATAAGAAGCTAGATAAGCCTGTACCTCTATTTCATACAACTCATTAATTTGACGTGTCACCATACCAACTTCTCCATTTCCAATCGTCCAATCATCAACACGTATGACACCAATCGCACCTTTCGCAGAGCTACTAATGAACGCTTCCTTTGCTGTCTTCAACTCCTCTACTCGTAGCGGACGCACTTCTACTGTAAAGTGATTTTTGGCTAATGCTAAAATGTGCAGTCGCGTAATGCCAGGCAGCACATCTTTAGGTGGCGTGACGATAACATTTTCAGCTGTTACGATATAAAAATTAGAGCGCGATGACTCACTGATGTAACCATTTTGGTGATAGAGAATGTCTTGCGCATTTGCCTGTTGTGTGGCTTCTCGCAGCAATAGACACTCAATGTAGTTCGTGATCTTGACATCCGCACGATGTCGAATGTGTTCGTGCAACATCAATTTAATACCATCTGTCGTATAGAAAGAAGGAAGAACAATAGGTGGCAAAATCAGGATATACAAATTCGCTTCAGCAGCAGGTGTATAGCCATCTTCAGAATAGCCGCCAGTCAGTATTAACTTTAGTCCAGCTTCTTGTGCTTCGTTCTCTTCGATGAGTTGCTGAACATGCGCTTTTAAGTTCGTCCGCGACATCGGAATCGTCAATAACATTTGCTCTGCTGATCGCTCGAAACGATCTAAATAGTCATCAAAAAATACAGGCTTCCCTTTCCGAATGCGACAATAATCAAAAATGCTGTAGCCGCGATGTAGTGACAGATCAGAGATGTGAATGAACGCCTTATCTTTCGGAACGATTTTTCCATTGATGCTATAGTAGGTCATGGTCACAATTTATGTGATAGATTTGTCGGACAAATGTAGAAATAGCTACTCAAAAGGAAGCGTGACTTTGGGGTTATTCGTTTCGTCAAAGAGTAAAGCATCACTTGATTTCGTTACCTTTGCGGTCTTTTTAGAAAAAAGAAAAATTTTCAATATAAACAAACTACAAATGAGAAACTTTTGCTTGAGCGTCGTGCTGCTATTGACAAGTGGGTATTTGGTAGCTCAACTAGATTCTACCATTTACGATATTGTAGAACAGGGCGCACGCTTCCCAGCTTGTGAACAGCTCGATACCACATTGGCAGCCAAACAGCAATGTTCACAACAGGCATTGTTAGCCATCATCTATCAAAATGTGCAGTACCCAGCAGAGGCACGGATGGAGGGCATAGAAGGGACGGTAGCTGTTTCTTTTGTCGTCGAACCCGATAGTACAATTAGTAATGCCAACGTTTTGCGCGACATCGGTGGTGGCTGTGGAGATGCAGTGTTAAATGTCATCAACGCCATGAATCCGACTGGCATCAAATGGATTCCAGCGAAAAAAGATGGACAAGACGTACGTTCACGCCTGACCATTCCCATCAAATTTAAACTTTCCGAAGCTCCTGCTTACTATATGATGGGCAGCGATACCGTCTACTCGCGCTACGATCAAGCCGCTATGTTTAAGGGAGAACAAGCACTAGAAGAGTATATCACGACGACTTTGAAGTATCCCGAACTGTATGAAGATAGCTGCTTAGTTGGTTACATGGATGTACAACTATTGGTACAACCTGATGGAGTAATAGAGACAGTGAGCGTCTCCGACTATCTAGATTTAGGACTGGATTTTCAGATGGAAGTCGTCAATCTGACCACTTCTATGTTTGGTAAATGGGAAGCTGCAAAATATCAGGAACGAAGTGTCCCAACGACAGTCGATCTACGGATGGGTTTCATCCCAAGTGACACTGAAGGCTGTAAGAGCGAGTTGGTACAATTCGAGCAGGCAAACGCGTTAGCGGTAGAAAGCATTCAACTTTATGAAGCGGAAGACATGGAAGGAAGTATTACCAAAATTACTGAAGCTTTGGCATTGCAACCTAGAAATGCAGAGTATCTAGCCTTACGCGGTCAAAGCTACGTCGACCTAGAACGCTATGGTGAAGCTTGTCAAGACCTCTTTCTAGCCCGTCAAGTATTAGGAACAAGTTCTTTCGATCAGTTATTGATGATTATCTGTCGGATGGAAAAAGAAGGAGAGGAGACGACGGAGATTGAGAAGCAGTAAACTAATGGATTGCTGTGAAAATGATCGGATGACCCAGTATCTGTCTTCAAGTCATCCGATCATGATAAGTTAGATATGCCACTAAAACGCTATCACCAAATCGACTTACTAGAAGCTGGCTGCGACGAAGCTGGGCGTGGTTGTTTAGCTGGTTCGGTTTTTGCTGCTGCGGTCATTTTGGATGAAAATAACCCCATCGAAGCGTTGAACGATTCTAAACAACTGTCTGCATCAACGCGAGATGCGCTACGCATGGAAGTAGAAGAAAAAGCATTGGCTTGGGCAGTAGCAAGTGTCAGTCCGCAAGAGATTGACGAGATCAATATCCTACAAGCCTCTTTTTTAGCCATGCATCGTGCCATCGATCAGTTGAAAACGCGTCCAGAATTGCTATTGATTGATGGCAATCGCTTCGTGCCTTATCTAGGTATTTCACATCTATGTATCATTAAAGGCGACGCAAAGTATCAATCCATTGCTGCTGCTTCCATTTTAGCCAAAACACATCGTGATGCATACATGAAGCAAATCGGAGATGCACATCCTGCATACGATTGGCAGCAAAACAAAGGGTATCCAACTGTGGCACACCGGGCGGCTATACAGAAACATGGCGTGACCCCATATCATCGACTATCCTTCCGAATGCAAAAGTGAGGGCGCGACTTTTCATCACGCCCTCACTTTCCCTAGTCTTTGTACAACTAAAGGGAGGAGAACAAAAACTAAGTGCTGTTGTGCTATTTCGATAATTTTTGAACTAATCTCACCATCTCAAATCTTGCTATTGCACGCCCAAAGGCTGTGTGATCACCCGATCACCTTGCGCACAACGCAAAAAGTACGTTTGCTTCGGAAGATCAGCAATGTTCCATCGGATCATTTTTGCAGCTGCTTCCATCCGCACAGTGGCACTTCTGATGAGTTTTCCATCTTGTGCATACAGTCGCAATTCTAGAGGAGCAACTTGCCAACCGTTCAAATCAATATTGACCCAACTTTCTGCTGGATTTGGCGATAGTTTTACGACGCGCTTCAGCTGCATACTTTCGTTCGTTCTATTCTCAGGTGTTCCTTTTTCTAGTGGAATCACCGTACCATCTGCCAAGGCGGCGAATAGACCAAAGTCTGCCCCGTTTTGATTGCGGCGTGGATCTAAAAAGCCAGAAGAAAAGATAGTGATTGCCTGTCCGCTGTAGACAGACAAATCCCCAAAGAAAGAAGACAAAATACGACTTTGACTGCCATCCATCACATCCAACTGAACACGTCCACCTAGAGCTGGCACTGTGGCGTAATCCGTGAATGTAGCGTACGACAGATCATCCACTGGCACATCATTGATCTGTGGCATCACGACATCCAGCATAGGCGCGTCTGTCGTTCCATGAAACGCCATCAAGTCCACAAAACCATCGCCTCCCGCTGAACGCACCCGAGCTGTCGAGACAGGATAGACATTAATTTTGATCGCACCACCATTTGCTGTTTTATCAAACTGCTGCGTCCGAATCACACCACTCACTATCAGAATGTAACGCTTTCCGCCTTCAAAACGCATGCGTTGCTGAATCGTCATTTGTCGATTATTGAAACCAAAAACAGGCTTCACCGCCAAAGTGACTTCCATATTAGCAGGTACTTCTGTAAAACTAGTGGCCGCGCGGAAACCCAGGTTATTTGCAAAAGCTCGACCATTCACTTCGATATTCACTTTGTCGACCAAAGGATCTGGTACGTTGTGGATGATTTGAAGGAAAGCAGTATTCATGTCAACGTCATTATTGTCATCATCATCATCATTACCATCGTCTCCATTATCGTTATCATTGTCGTTGTTGTCATCATCCCCACCGTCGCCGTCGCCGTTGTCGTTGTCGTCATCTCCATCATCGTCGTTGTTGTCATCATCCCCACCGTCATCCACGGTATAGACAATATACAAGATAGGTGGTGTATCACTTTCTCGTGAGTCGAGTCGATGTGCGCTCGTCAGCTCCTCTTCTTCTCCTCGTAACATCCACCCAAAATTCTGCTCAGGTTGTGCTAACCAAGTATTAATGTCGGCTGCCATGGCTTCGGACTCCCAAGTGACCATGCCAGTGCCACTTATTTCAGTCGTTCCACTAACAGTTGTTTCGAAGTCTCCGCCAGCTGTTGTCCAAGTTTCGCTATCGTAGCGTCGATGTAGCCAAGTAGCATCATCAGTCGTTGCAGCGATACCCATTCCCTCAGGTCCTGCGGCATCGGATACACCTTCTCCCCATGACTCTCGGACACTATGTAAAGTGACAACTGTGGTCATACCTGCGGACTTGGACACGTTCAGTTGAAGTCGTGCGCCTTGAACGACTGCATTTTCTGGAAGATCGCTAAAATCGAACTGAATCAACCCACGACGGATGAGTGCTGTACCAGTTTTACCGACAAATAAATGATCGCCAGCTCCATTACTGAGTGAGCCATCGCTAGTCTCGTAAAGGGTGTTGTCTTGAACAGGATTTAGGGTCAGTACTTCTTGTGCACTCAAGCAATAATGTAAGCCAAAAATGGTGAGCCATAAGAGGGTTACTCGTAGTAAATTGTAGGACTTAGTCATTGTAATCTGTTTTCGGTAAGGAGCTGTGAAATCATAATTATTCAAAAAATGTATACTTACGTTTTCACTTTTCCTAAGTAAGAATGGATAAATTTAAAATGGTCTAAAACATGGCAATCATACTATGCATGTATGGGTCGATATACGCTGCTTAGACTGTATGGAAAACGTAAGTTTAGTGCGGCGGGTACACTAAAAAAAGAGGATTAAGGCAACGGTGGGTTTGGGTCTGTTTGTGGTCGGTGTGAGCGAGAGAAATTAGAGACTTTTTACTGACTTTGGGGTATGCTTCAAAAGCCTCTGGTATGTCTTGAGTAGATTTTGAGCGATTTGTAATCCATCAAATTCCTGCTCAATAAGCTGGCGCGCCTGTCTACCGACCTGTTTCAATTTGTCTTGATGCTCCAAGCAAGAGTCAATACACTGAGCGAAAGCCACTGCTCCATCAGCGAGCATAATTTCGCGTCCATTTTGAGCATCTATGCCTTCCGCACCCACTGTAGTAGTCACTACCACACGCCCCAATGCCATGCCTTCCAATATTTTAACTCGAATACCACTACCTGATTGCAACGGGACAATCATAATAGCATGCTCGTTGATGAATGCTTTAGCATCAGGTACTTCCCCATGCACGACTACACCAGAAACCTGTAGTTGTAGGATGGATTTTGGAGCATTGCGTCCAGCGATGTGTAGGGTTAAACTAGGGTGGCGTAGCTTCAAAGAAGTCCACACGTTTTCTAAAAACCAAAACAGACCTTCTTGATTCGGAATCCAGTCCAGAGAGCCAATAAAGCCAATAGAAGCTGGATGTTCAAAGCATTGATAATTTGCCTGATATGCTTGTTTGTTGATACCGACAGGTGTGACAACTGCTTTTCCTTTATAGCCCAATGAGCGATAGATTTCTAAGTCGCGCTTAGTAATTGCCACCATCAGGTCATAGTCTTGCAAGCGAGCTACTTCGTATTTTTTTAGTTTATTGGTCAAGTATTGCAAGTACCATTTCTTAGGAAAGAATCGACTATTGTCGGCCACACGTTCCCATATTTCATGTTCAATATTGTGAGCGCGCATCACGACAGGTGCATTCGTATATTTCCGAATGACCGAAATATATGGAGCTAAATAAACCGTTTCCAGCTGAATGATGTCGTACTTTTCTGTATTTAGTAGATGAACGAGACGATTTTTGAAAGCACTAGAGATGAAGCGAGAGATGTGATAGGAGGTCGGGCTAAACAAGTTCAGAAAAGCATCTTTAATTCGCAAACGATTATCCACTTCGACTGCATGGATTTTTTGATAATGGCTATAGTTTTTTGGTAGTTGATTTAAGTCAAAATAGTGTTTAGTGGTATTCATCGCTAACAACGTCACTTCGCACTCTAGTTCATCCATCGCTTTACTCAGATACGTCACCGCCAAAGATTCGCCGTCTTTCAAAGGGTAGGGGAATTTTTTGCACAGTTGTAAGATCTTCATAAACAATGGTTGGTCAATGAATAGCTAATCGCTTCTATTGACGACAAATAACAATCACTTCGAGTAGATAACAAAAGTAAAATTTTTTGTAAAAAGGATAGCAGATTTAACCTTTCGCTCAGTAATCAGGTACGCTAAACTGACACCAAATACGATGATTAGGTTCGTAGGAAGCCGCTGATATTTTCCTGAGCAACAGGAGCTGAACGACTGCTTTGTTTGATGCCTTAGAGGTTGAAAAACATCACTGCTTTAAAGATATGTGTGCCTATGTGCAGAGACGAAACGCCGCTAGTCATCTGTAGGTACTTCCAAAATAACCTCATCGGCTGCCGACCAAGGTGGTGATACGATACATAGGAAACGTAAGGGTTGTGTTCCTGTATTAACGACAAATTGCTTTTCTCCTACATTGACCAATACTAAATCACCTACTTGCACAGATCGTTTTTCTTCTGCGACATACATCATACCTTCCCCCTCTAGAATGTAGTAAAGCTCAGCTTGTGCTTGTAACGTGTGTGGATAAGACTGTTCACCAACAGCAATTTCTGCGTGAACTAAACTATAGTGGCTTTCTATCCCATCGTTTTTAGGATGAAACAATTCGCGTAGATAAGTAGCATCGCCCGCTATAAAGGCAGGTACTTCTTCAGTTGATTTAAAAAACATATATTGTACGTTATGTGTCTACTTTGATGGGAGCAAAGGTAGGAATTACAGACCGTTTAGCTTCCTTTTTAAAACGAAGTACCCAATTTCACTATGCACCGACCAACTAATTTTAGCGAGAAACGAACCGATCTGACTAAGCGAATCGACGACATTCAACAAGCTCGTCATCCTATTACTTTGCTGCTAGATAGCGTGAATGACTGGCGCAACGTAGCTGCTATTTTCCGATTGGCGGATGCTGCTCGTCTTGAAAAAGTATACCTCTATCAATCGACGATCTCACTAGCTCAACAAAAAAAACTCAACCGAATGGCGCGTGCCACACAGCAGTATGTGCCTTATGAAAATATCACCCATCTTGATGAGTTGCCCGACTATTATAGATGGACTGCTATCGAAATCACCAACCAAAGCTCGCCATACACCGACTTTCAAATCAATAATCAGTCTAATTTGCTAGTAGTTGGGAATGAGCAGAGAGGCATTCAGCTCCCTGTTTTAGCGCGTTGCGCGCAAGCTATTCACATCCCTATGTACGGCATCAATACCTCTATGAATGTTGCTATGTCTGCTGCCATTGTAACCTATCACCTATTGTCGCATTATAATAAATAAGATCGCTTCGCTTTTAGACACCAGACATTAGATCGCTTCGCTTTTAGACTAATGAGTCTATTTTGTGGAATGCTAATTGCAAAAACGACTACGACGTAATTATAATCCGTCTATCTTTTTTAAATTATTAAAATTTTGAGTAATGACTTATTCCATCAACAGGCACTGCCTTTGGTTAGCGATGCTATGCCTATTTGTCACGGTACAAGCCCAACAGGACAGCGAAAAATCAAATGTACCACTTGACGGCGTTGTCGAACGAACACTAAACACAGAAAAGCGACTATTGCCGTACGACGACTTACGTGAAGGAGACGTGATCTGGGAAAAACGAATTTGGCGAGTCATAGATATTCGCGAAAAGATTAACCTGCCTTTTGCCTATCCAAAGCGACCACTGTTCACCATTCTATTAGAGGCGGCGACACAAGAAAAACTAACTGTTTATGAAAGCGAAACCTTTCGCCATCCGCTGACTGTAGAAGAAATGCAGGCGCAAACTTCCTTTTCGGATACGATACTTATTGTCAATCCAGTCGACTATACCGAACAAGAGCGAATCATACACAACGACCTTGATCCGAATGACGTCAAGCGGTTTCGATTAAAAGAGGTGTGGTATTTTGATGAAGAGTCAGCACGTATGAATGTCCGTATTTTGGGTATCGCACCAGTGCGAGAAGTAAAGGACGAGCTAGGCAATTTTAAATATGAACAACCACTATTCTGGATATATTATCCACATGCTCGGCAGTTGTTAGCACGAGAACAGGCTTACACACGTGGTAATGACGCAGCACCTACCAATTGGGAAGACATCTTCGAACTGCGGTACTTCTCTAGCTATGTCTACAAAGAATCGAATGAGCTGGATGAACGTATTCAGGACTACTTAGCTGGCGGCACGGATCGTTTGCTGGAGGGAAAAAAGATAGAACAAGAACTGTTTAATTTTGAGCAAGATTTGTGGAGTTATTGAGGGGGCTGTTGGCTGTTAGCTATTGGCTGTTAGCCATTCAGCGGTAGTTACTATTCAGCGATAGCAGCATAATGGTGATATTGATATTAACACAACTAGGTTGCTATTGCTTTTTTACCTTGATCGTGGAAAGTTGCACTTTCGATGGAACTTACGCTCACTATTGTAATCTTTATTTTAGCATATTGTATTGAAGGTTATACCCTTTGATCCCTACAAAATAGAGTGATAACGTTCTGTTACGAAATATGAA
>CAYLPW010000004.1:0-14604 GCA_964385665.1 uncultured Saprospiraceae bacterium | reverse complement strand
GTGATATTGATATTAACACAACTAGGTTGCTATCGCTTTTTTACCTGATTAGTCACTGCTCAATTTTGCTAAATATAGAGTGATAACGTTCTGTTACGAAATATGAACGAAAAAAGTGCGTTTAATTCATCCAAACATATACTAAGCTCCCGCAAATGGGGCGTTATGTTTGCGACACTCGAAAATTTTTATCCTTTCTAATAAATAAAAGCGTAACATGAAATTAGCTTTGAAGTGGCTAAGTCTTTGTCTAGTACTGTGTTGTCTGTCCGCACCAAGTTTTGCGCAGAACTTGACACCTATCATGACAGAAGCCAGCGATCCTGATGCCAACCGTCCTCTTGACGATATCGTAGAGAAGCGATTAACCGCAGAAAAAAGAGTACTCCCGTACGAAGATATTCGTGAGGCAGACATTATGTGGGAGAAGCGCGTATGGCGTGTTATTGACATTCGGGAGAAACTGAACTTGCCGTTCGCTTATCCAGAGCGTCCATTCTTCGTCATTTTATACGAAGCGGCTATCAATGGGGACATCACGGTATACAGTGAAGAGGATGATAAATTCACGGCTCCACTGACCCCTTCAGAGGTAGCTTCAAAAGGAGCTTCTTCGGACACGATTACTACGTTCGATCCAGACACTTACGAGGAGATCATCAAGGTGGTGAACAACGAAATTAACCCAGATGACGTCAAGCGATTCCGCTTGAAAGAGGTGTGGTTCTTTGATGAAGAATCTTCGACAATGAAAGTGCGCATCTTAGGTATTGCGCCCATTATTGAATCTAGAGATGAGAACACAGGACAGTTGAAGTACGAGCAAGCCATGTTTTGGGTCTACTATCCACATGTGCGCGAGTTGCTAGCGCGCGAGCCAGCTTATACACTAGGCAATGACGCTTCGCCCACAACTTGGGAAGACATTATGGAGATGCGCTATTTCTCCAGTTACATCTACAAACAGTCGAATGTGCGAAATGAGCGGATACAGGACTACATTTCTGGTGGCGTCGATCGACTATTAGAAGCGGAAAAGATCAAGCAAGAGATATTTAACTTCGAGCAGGATTTGTGGAGTTATTAAAGGGCTATTGGCTAGTACATTCAGTAGTTAGTTTGAATTCAGCTACAGCAGTATAGTGCTATCCTAAATATGGTCATTCAATAAATGAAAGCCAACTTTTCTTCAGAGAAGTTGGCTTTTGTTATTTGATGTAGCTAGGCTAAGCTAGCTTTCTTTAGTGCAATGACAAAAGCCGTTCAATTCAGGTAGTGATGGACTTTTAATCATCTAGATTTGATTTTGTGTCATAATGTCTGAATCAAATTTAGGTGTGGACTTGCAGGTAGATAAATACTGAAGGAACAACTCTCGCTCGTTCTACTCCTTCATCTTGGCTTTGAACTTATCTACCAGTACTTTTATGATACTTCGGAACGTATTGAATTCAAACGCTTAACTTTTAAAGGTCAGCTTTGTGATAGTCTAAGATATGTTTTTATGCATTGGAAATGACATTCGTTACTTACCCCAATTCTCCTTTATCCATCTGGTCGACTGCATAATTCGCTGCACGTGCTGTCATAGCACAGAATGTCAAGGATGGATTTTGGGTGGAAACTGAAGTCATTGACGCACCATCCGTTACGAATACATTTGGACACGCATGCAATTGATTCCACTTGTTCAACAGCGATGTTTTTGGATCGCGCCCCATACGGACACCACCCATTTCATGGATGTCTAGACCTGGTGCCTGCCCAGTATCGCGTGTTTTAATGTTGGTGAAGCCAGCTTTTTCGTACATCTCCGTCATCTGCTCGAAAAAATCTTGCAGCATCTTCTCATCATTGTTGTCGTAGTCGATATTAGTTTCCAGTAAAGGAATACCCCATTCGTCCGTTTGCGTTTGACTTAGAGAAAGAAAGTTGCTTTCTTTTGGAATCGTTTCACCCATCATGTGCGAACCGACTCGCCAAGGGGCATATTTATCAGTTTGCAGCAATCCATCGTGTAGTGGCTGTCCCAATCCAGACGCATCAATGTCACGATAGCGATTCGCGCCAAATCCAGCCGCATAGCCACGCAAGAAATCTGTTTCTTGCTTTTTGACATTGCGAAAGCGGGGCAAGTAAGCACTTGTCGGTCGTCCACCTTCTGTTTTAAAATCGGCGAATCCATCGTACTCGGCAGTAATTTTTCCTCGATAATTATGGAAGGCGACGTACTTGCCCAATAAACCGTTGTCGTTGCCCAGACCATCAGGGAAGCGATTCGATTTAGAGTTGAGAAGAATCAAATTCGTATTGAACGTAGCTGCATTGACAAAAATAATCGGCGCATGATAAGTCGTTGTCTCTTTAGTCTGTGCGTCTATAACTTGTACGCCTGTTGCTTTATTGGTCTTTTCATCGAAGACAATCGAGTGGACTACGCTGTGTGGACGTAGTGTTAAATTTCCAGTCTTCATTGCCCAGGGAATTAGGGTAGAATTGGCGTTGAAATAGCCTCCAAATGGACAACCGCGCTGGCAAATATTACGTGCTTGACAAAGGACACGCCCCTGCTGCTTATGCACTTCACGTAATTCAGTTAAGTGAGCACAGCGGGCATAGATGACATGACGATCTTCGTAGTGGTCTTTGACAGCTTGCTGAAAATATTCCTCCACGCAGTTGAGCGGAAATGCTTTTAAAAAATCGCCATCTGGCAGACTAGCTAGACCATCTTTGTTTCCAGATACGCCAATGAATTGCTCTACTTTTGTATACCAAGGGGCTAAATCTGCATAGCGAATCGGCCAATCTACAGCAAAACCATCCCGATCAGGTCCTTCAAAATCATAGTCACTCCAGCGCTGTACCTGCCGCGCCCACATAATGGACTTACCACCCACTTGATAGCCACGAATCCAGTCAAATGGTTTCGTTTGTACGTAAGGGTGATCGGTATCTTTTGTGAAAAAATGCATCGCATCTTCCTTATAGGCGTAGCATCGGCTGATGACTGGGTTGGCTTCTGCTACATCGTTGGGAATGCGACCACGTAGAGGGAACTGCCAGGGTAGCATGTTGGTCGTTGGATAGTCTTTGACGTGTTCTACATGGCGTCCGCGTTCAAGTAACAACGTTTTGACGCCTCTATCGCAAAGTTCTTTAGCGGCGTACGCACCAGTCATTCCTGCTCCGATGACAATAGCTTCAAAATGGTGATCTGTATTGGAAGACATAAGTCGAATTGTTTCGTTGTGTAGTCTTCCAAAAGTAAATAAAAAAGGGCTTATCCAGTATGTTTTTCACATTGAACTGGAGAAGCCCACCTTCATTTCTTTGTTAAAATTAGGTTTAGGTCGCTTTCCTAAAGAACGAAATCAATAATAATAAAATCGCTGCTCCAACAAACGCTGTTAGGACGCTAGCTATCGAAAAACCACCTGTAGTAGCATCGTAGACACCTAATTCGCCGCCTAGCCAGCCGCCTAAGAAGCTACCTAAAATACCAACAATAATATTTCCAACTAGTCCTAATCCGCCTCCGCGAACGACCATACCTGCTAACCAGCCAGCAACGGCTCCTAGCAGAATCCAAATTAAAATTCCTTCAATAGTCATTTATAATAAAGTTTAGGTGAAATAACATCAAGCCCAGCGACTGACTTTCGTAGGAGAGGTACTAATGTCTTCTGCTGTGTTGTTTGATATTATACCACACTTTTGTGTAGCTTCTATAAAAGAAGGAATAATAGAAGAAGTTCGATTTTTAAGTTTCTGTAGTTACTGCTGCTCTCGTTTACGACGACGTTCGCGCATGATGTGATCTATCCAATTGGGAATGATAATAGCACCTGCGATTAGGTAAGAATAATACGTAATTAACCGCCAAATGGTAGAGATGACAATCGCACTCGTATCATCTTGAACGTAGTCTGTCAAGAACCCTCCGAATAAGACTTCTACGAATCCTGCTCCGCCAGGAGTGGGACTAAAAGCAATGATGACAAACATTGTTTCTAATCTAGCAAATAGAGCAGCTTGCGTCAGAAAATCAGTTGGAATCAATTCTATAAAACCAGTAATTAGAACACCTAGGATTAAAAAACGACAGGACCAAGCCGTAACTGTCGCCAGAAAACTACCGATATGGAAGCGACGAGTCTGTTTTTTTAGCTCTAGACTGGCAGCGATCATATCATTGCCCAACTCTATCGCATCTCGGCGATAGCGACGCAAAAATCGAATGTAGGTAGCACCGACTAAAAACTGTTTGATCCGACGTGGAAACCGAAAGAGACCCAGATAGAAGATGGTTCCATAAACTGCCATTAGTACATAGGCAAAAATAAAAGTGTAGCCCCACCCGTCCAAGTCAGCCGTAGTGGACATACCAGGGCGGATAACGTCTAATCCGAAGGCGGCAACCAAAATAGGGATAGTAAGAATGAAGAACGCCGTGTCCAGTACAATAGTGTAAAGAACAATAGTCGCTGTTTTGGCAGTAGATAGTTTTTCTTGTGCTAGGATAAAAAATGCCACTGCCGAACCACCCAAACTAGTAGGCGAGACCGCTGAACTGAATTCCCAAATAAAAATGAGTTCTAAACACTTCCGAAATGTAAATTCACGATTGGAGAGAATGTAAAGTCGAAGGGAGTAAGCTAGGTGTCGAATCACCAGTAATATTAACGCCAAACCAATACCAAGGAATGTCCGACCTGTCCATTGCATCTGCTGAAACTCCTCTGGGTCGAACTGGCGTACTACTAAAAAGATAACAACCCCTATCCCTATCAGAATAGGCAAGATGATTCGAGAAATTCGAATGGATTCGAGTGCTTCTTGTTGTTTATGTGTAAAAGTTTGATCTGGTTGCTTCACGTACTGATTTGGTTTGGAGTAATAACACAGTAAGCGTACAGATGTTGGCTGATGTCCATGTAGAGTTTCTCCCGAATAGCTATTGCACTCGCCTGACCATCGGGCAGGTTGCTCAAAAGTCAGGTAGTGTAGGCTGTATTTCTTCTTCGCGTCTTGCAGCCACTCGCTGTAACGCACAACAACTTAGCTAACCGTTTTAGACTTACAACTTAACAGAACTAGTTGTCAACGAACTTTCCTAAGTAACGTGAAACAATTAAATTTACCCCGAACCCCGAAAGCTTTCGGGGTCGGGGTTCGATTTTTGTTGAAAGTAGATATGCAGAATAAATAGATGCTTTCGGCAAAAATCGAACACTTAAGAATGTAAACCTGCCCGACGGTCAGGTTTACCTAACTGTATAGGTAGGCGGGTTTATTATTGAACTCAGACTAGTTATCTGTATTGAAGATAAGTTGAATGGGAATGATCAAAATGAGTGAGATCAAGAAACTGAAAAAAGTATACCTCAATATTTGTACGATATAGACTGGCGTGAATATTTCCATCGAAAAATACCATAAAACATGAACGAACAGTGAAATACTAAGGTAGAGTAGAAACTGCGTGAAGCCCATCTGTTTTCGATTGGGTATAAAGCGTTCATTGTAACCCCCATTGGGTTCTAGGTAGAATAACACTACACTACGTGCCAAAGCACTCATCACACTAGCACTAGCATGTACACCTGCTGTATCCGAGAATGCATCTACAGTCAAACCAATAAAGAAGGCAATGACGAGTACCGCCCAAGTAGATATCTTTTTAGGTAACAAAAAAATAGATAATGGATAGACGAATACATAAATAGATTCTAGAAAACCAGAACTCACCGCAAACTGACGCAGTAGTAATAACTGTACCGCCATTAGTCCCACGAACCGAATTAAGTTAATGTAGACGAGTCGTTGGTTATTCATCCGCTAACATTTTCTCTAGTTCTTTGATCGCTCCTATATCTGCATTACGTACTACGTAGACATGCTCTAGGCTTCTCATTTCTTCAAACAGACCGATTCGATATTTTTTACTTGCGCCATTGTCTTCTAATACATCCACTACTGTTCCTATATCAATTCCTTTTGGAAAAATACTAGAATAGCCACTGGTCTGTATGGTATCTGTGGGATTTAGGTCGACATGTTGAGGGATGTCTGTCAGTGTCATATAAAGTTCATCATCACCTGACCAAACCAAAGGTCCAAATTGACCTGTCCGTTTGGAGCGTACACTTAGAATGAATGAGCGATTCAGGATGGACATGACTAATGCATAGCGACTATTCACTTCTCGTACAATGCCTACTACACCATCGTTGGTGATGACGCCCATATGCTGTTGCACCCCGTCTTGACTGCCTTTATCAATCGTAAAAAAGTTATGACTATGGTTGACTGAATTTTTGATGACACGCGCACCGATAAAGGTATACAATGCAGTAGCAGTGTCTTGTTGAAGAGTGTCTTTTGGAATAGCGGCACGCTGCTGTAAGAAAAACACTTGTTCTTTCAATTCTTCCATAGACAGCCGCATTTCTTCTTGCTTTTGTCGGCTATTGGCAATGTCAGTAAACCAATCTGCTACCTGATGCAAATCACTAAATACCCGTTCCGAGGAGTTAAGAAAGATCGCTTTTTGTTCACTATTCTTCGTCACGATCAAGTAAACACAAATCCCCTGCAAGGCGAGAAAAGTCATCGCCGTTCCATACTTTTGCAAAAAGGATAGTAATTTACGCATGAGCCAGACTTAATTTTGTCTGTTAGTGACAGAAGCAGTCGAGCAGTATTTGATTATATACTATTTCGACGAATTAGAAAAGAGTAACGATCTGTACCTTTCAACGCAATACCTGTACCTTTCACCACCGCCTTGAGTGGATCATCAGCAATATGTACTGGTAGTTTGGTTCGGTTGCTAATTCGCTTGTCCAATCCACGTAGCAACGCACCACCTCCAGTCAAGTACAGACCAGTTTTGTAGATGTCAGCTGCCAGCTCGGGCGGGGTCACTTCTAAGGCTTTCAAGATAGCATCTTCAACTTTAGAAACCGACTTGTCCAAGCAAGCGGCTATTTCTACGTAGTTGACTAAAATCTGTTTTGGGATACCTGTCATCAAGTCACGACCATTCACGGCTATGTCCTCGGGTGGGTTCTCTAGTTCAGGTAAGGCAGAGCCAACTTCTATTTTGATGCGCTCGGCAGTTCGTTCTCCGATTAAGATGTTATGCTCTCGACGCATGTAGTTCATAATATCACTGGTGAACTCATCACCAGCTATTCGGATAGATTGGTCACAAACAATACCTGATAGCGCAATGACCGCAATCTCTGTCGTCCCTCCTCCTATGTCAATAATCATGTTACCGACTGGCTCTTCCACATCCAAACCGATACCTAAAGCGGCTGCCATCGGTTCATGTATCAGATATGTTTCTTTGGAATCTACATGATCGGCGGATTCAAAGACAGCACGCTTTTCTACCTCTGTAATACCAGAAGGGATACAAATGACCATTTTCAGTTGTGAGAAGATGCGCTTTTTCCGACCAATCATTCGGATCATACCTTCAATCATACTTTCGGCTGCCGAAAAGTCAGCGATCACACCATCTTTCAGCGGACGCACCGTCTTGATGTTCTCGTGCGTCTTTTCGTGCATATTCATCGCCTTTGTCCCTACGGCAATCGTCTGATTCGTCTTTCGATCAATAGCAACAATGGAGGGTTCATTCACCACTATATTGCCATCTTGTATGATAAGCGTATTTGCAGTTCCTAGATCAATCGCTAGTTCTTGCGTAAAAAAACTAAAAAATTTCATTCAATTTCTTAACTCAACGGTTATAAAAAGTAATTAACACAAGTTAGTCTGAGTCCAACTCTACTCGAATCATCTATCTTTTCCGATAGATTTAACTTCCAACAAAGCCGAACAATGCAAATTTCACTACTCCACATTACAGAAAAGCGCTGTTCGTCTTCTTCACTCTCTCCTCTGTTGTCAGGTACACTTGATCTTTCGCTCGCTTCTTGTGTTGTTTTGCTGTTAAGTTCTGCCACTACATAGGCAGTAGTTTGTATTAGTTTGAGTTCAATAATAAACTGACCTTCTGAATACTTTTATTTTCTCATCACTCCCGCTCTGTAAGTAAGCTGAAATTATGGAAAAATGAAAGCAAATCAATTTAATTATCTCCCGCTCTTTAGTACAACGCTACGCATATACTGATAGTGTTTTCACTTAAATCGGTGGTTCGTTTTTTCGTTTATTGGGAGGTGTAATAATACCAAATGTTTGAGCAACTGATGAATCTAAAAAGATTAAAAGATGGATGTGAACACTTGTCTGGAGGTACAAACTGTGAAATTAGGTAAATAATAGCAAAAAACTAGACGTCACCTAAATTTGGGCGCAAAAAAGGCATTTTTTGTAAGAAAAAGAAGGATTTGATATGAATTTAGTTTAAAACCTTCGTGTTAAAAACATTACGTAAAAGATTGATGCTCAATTAGAAAGCTAAACAATCACTACGGTACGTTCAGCTACTGTTCTGTGCTGCCTACCACGACTTGCCATAGACTGTCTCGCTGTAGATGCTGCTGCGCTAAATTCCGAATTTCTTCCGCAGAAATATAGCGTACTGTTTCGACTAGTCGTTGAAAATAATCTTTCGGCAGATCATTATACACTAGGGATTTGTAAATGTCCATCGCATTGAACGGTCCATCCAAATTCATTAGAAAAGTGCCTAGTAGATAGTTTTTTACCATATCCAATTCTGCGTCAGGTACTAGCTCTTGCTGCAATACCTCTATCTCGTGGTAGATCTCTTTGAGAGTAGGTTGTACAAATTCATTACCCACTTCCGTGCCGACATATAAATAGCCGTCGTGCTTCATAGGATCTAGCGAGGAGTAGATATTGTAGGTGTAGCCTTTTTCTTCTCTGATATTTGCCATGAGTCGTGACCCAAAATAACCACCTAATAATGTATTTAATACAAAAAGACCTGGATAGTCCGCATGTCGCCGACTGAACAACCGCTTGCCCACACGCACTGCTGACTGTAGTCCTTTAGCATGTGGTATATGAATGGACTGAGGCGCATCCACGACGACGTTCATGTTCTGCATCGGAGGAGACACATTCAATTTGACCTGCCCTATTGTCTGATTCAATAAAGTCAGTAATGTTTTAGGTAGTCGACCACTTACTAGCAGTAAACTACTATCCGTCAGGTAGTTGCGCTGATAGTGCTGTATAATGTCTTCGCGCTGGAGAGCTGCGTACATTTCGGCAGTACTGTTGTAGCCATAAGGCGTTTCACTACCAAAAATGTACTCTGTAATCATGCGATACGCTACAATATCCTCTTTACTCAAATCCACTTTTAAGCGTTGTTGATTGCGTTGTACAAAAGCATTTAGTTCTTTTTGAGGAAAAGAAGGTTGTGTTACGATTTCTGTAAAAAGTGGTAGCAGCTTCTCGCTGTGTTTCGTCAAATTATACAACACTAAATGTGCCGTGTCTAATGAAAAAGGACTACTCAAACTAGCACCATAGAAGTCTAAAGTTTCTGCTAGCTCTGCTCCACTTCGCTTTGTTGTGCCTTCTTTTAGTAGACCTATTGTTGTTCGACTCGCCAGTCGCTTCTGCTCAAATGGTCGCCCAGCTTGCACTACCAATTCCATTTTCATCACCTCTTGCGTACCACTATCTAGTACGTTCACTTGAAGTCCGTTGTCCAGCGTTACACCTTCTATGGTCGGTAGTTGTACTTTCGAGACAGCATGTACTGGTGGTGCGATGGTTCGATCAACTTTTTTGGATAGCATCTGAAAGACTTTAGATATTAAATATTAGATATATTGGCAAAACAACCTATGGTCAGTTTTGCTTGCTCCAGTAGAACGCGTTCTATTGGATGGACTGAACGGAAGAAAAAGTGTACTGTCCATGTGCTAAACTGTCAATACCATTAGACAGCAGACTACCTCAACTGTTAGCCTTCAAAATCTATTAATAAGGAACGGTCAAACAATAACTTCCTGTTTTTAACTCGTTCTTTTTAGTTTATTCTTCGTTGAAAAGCCTCGCTGATGCCCTGCATCGTCTACGTTTTTCGCCTTGACTAAACCAAAAATAACTTCGCTCTAAATCGGGAACTTATTATTTCACCGTTCCTAAGGCAGAATTATTAAATTTACTCAGAAAGTTTTCGGAGTTCGACGAAGATCGAACACTAACAATGTAAACCTGCCAGACGGTCAGGATTACCTAACTGTGTAAGTAGGCGGGTGTATTATTGAACTCAGACCTAGACTGCTCACTAATAGAATAAAGAGTACCAACGCTTTACTATTGAAAATAGTTAAAAAACAATGTCTCTGTCGGTCACAATCGTTTTTTGGTTGTTTCACTCCCTATGAATAGAGAAATGCTTCGTCTAGCTATTCCGAATATCATCAGCAATATTTCTGTGCCTCTATTAAGTACAGTAGACACAGCACTGATGGGCAGGCTATCGGAAGCGCATATTGGTGCAGTAGGACTGGGTGCGATGATGTTTAACTTCATTTACTGGAACTTTGGTTTTCTACGCATGGGGACGACTGGCATCACAGCACAAGCATTTGGTAAAGATCGAAGCGATCAGATTATTTTGACGCTAGGACGTGCCTTGGTCGTAGCTAGTCTCATTGCTAGTGTTATTTTGGTGTTACAGTATCCCGCAGGGCAGCTGGCTTTCCAGTTGATGAACGTGCCAGAAGCGCAACGAGGTTTGGTCACTGATTATTTTTATATCCGCGTGTGGGCAGCACCTGCTTCATTGGGGTTGTACGCTTTTATGGGTTGGTTCTTTGGTATGCAAAATGCCGTTTTTCCGCTTATCATCACATTAGTTATCAATGTTTTGAACATTGCGCTCAACTTCCTATTTGTGTTGTACTTTGGGATGGAAGCAGATGGTGTGGCGTTGAGTACTTTGATTGTACAATATGTGGGACTATTGCTAGCAGCTATTTTATTTTGGTGGAAATATCGGAGCTACTTGATCCATTTGAAGCGTAAAGCACTCCTGTTGCGAGACGAGCTTCAACAATTTTTAGTCATCAATCGCGATATTTTCATTCGGACTGCTTGTTTGACTTTCGCTTTTTCCTTCTTTTACAGCCAATCTGCTGAATCGGGTGCGCTTATATTAGCTGCCAACGTCATTTTGATGCAGTTTGTCAATTGGATGTCGTACGGCGTAGATGGATTCGCGTATGCGGCGGAGAGTTTAGTCGGCAAATATGTAGGACAAGCTGATCGAGTAGCGACAAAGAAAGCAGTTCGTCTATCTTTCATTTGGGGTATGATGTTGGCGGTATTATATGCTATCCTCTACGGCTTTTTTGGCACAACTATTTTACAACTATTCACGAATCAATCGGCCGTACTCACAGCTACACTTCCATTTTTATTTTGGATGGCGGTGTTCCCTCTTGCAAGTACGCCCTGTTATATTTGGGATGGTATTTATATTGGATTAACTGCTTCTACAGGTATGCGGAATGCGATGTTACTGGCATTGAGTGTGTATTTGATCGTTCATTTTTTGTTTAAAGCTTCATTTGGCAATCATGGACTTTGGGCAGCATTGATTGTCTTTATGGTCGCTCGTGCTATTTTTCAGTGGTGGCTCTATGTGCGTCGCCACGGTTTTTGGACACTCCAGAATGAATAATTTATGAATACAATTCCTTCTGTTCAACTAAGTTCGCTTCAGGAAAAGTCCTTTGGTTTCCGCATTACGAGCAATCGAGATATGCTACTGAATGATGGGCTAAATTACAACCCCTTTCGTCCCCACCGCATTCGCTACTATGCAGTGCTATTCGTTCTGGAGGGCGAAGGATATCATTATATTGACTTTAAAAAATATGCGTATCAGTCAGGAAGTATGATCTTTATATCCAGGGAGCAAGTACACGCTTTTGAGAAAAACTTGGAACGCGACGCTTATTTTTTATTGTTTGAAGAAGAATTTTTAGCGCGTGGTGGAGAACAGTCCAAGTTGTTGCAACATTTGAGTTTATATAACTATCATCTATACCCACCTGTTGTGCAAGTGCCTAATGCGCAGTTAGGTCTATTGCAGTTGCTCGCCAAAAAAATGTTGTACGAGTTCGATGCGCCAAACGACTATTTAAAAGTTGAACTATTGCATTCTGCATTGGAGATATTTCTATGTTTGGCAGAGCGCATGCGCAAGGACGGAAAAGCAGATGATACCGACTCTCCACAGCATCGTACTTATTTTCAATTTCAAAAACTACTTCAACAACACGTCTTTGAAACACGACAGGTTAGTTTCTATGCCGACCAATTGTCCATTTCCAGTAAAACACTCAATCGTATTACGCAACAAATTCTCGGACAGACTGCAAAGAATCACATTCACGACTTTCTGATTATTGAAATGAAGCGGTTATTGATGAATACATCCTTGAGCATTAAGGAAATTAGTTATCAGTCAGGATTTGAGGAAACCACGAATTTTGTCAAATACTTCAAGAAGCGCACTGATGTAACACCTACCGAATTTCGAGAACAATATTGAGTTTGGTTGTGCCTTGCCAGCAATAGTGAATTAATTCGACAGAAGTAGCTATCTAATTATTTTCTTCTGAATTTAGATATAATAGTTTTTAAAATATGATTTTATGACAACTAAAATTAGCGACTATTTACTGCTCTAGTAGGATATAAATGTTTGATTAACAATGAGTTAACTCCTGAAGGCGCTTTGTCCCATTTTAACCTTACAAACGCAGCTTTTGACCTATCCTAGCATCTGTTTTCCCTGCATCTTTGTCCTGTAATTAACACAACGCCCCCATGACGTTGTAATTTGTTTCATGAAAACCCGAAGATGAAAAATTATTATATTGTTAGCATAGGTCTATTATTTAGCGTTTTATTTTCTACAAAAGCGATCAGTAAAGCAGTCAGTCCTAGTATTTTCGATCAGCTCAGTCATCAAGAAGTAGTGGATGTGGTGATCGAAACAGACCTGGATGAACTGACTGCCGATTGGCGAAACGATGATAAATATCGCGCCGTTCTAAGTTTTAAAGATAGCCAAAATAAAAAGCAGTTTTGGAACATCAATTTGCAGCGACGCGGTAAGTTTCGACGGATGCACTGTTCTGGTATTCCGCCGCTCAAAATATTTTTCGATAAAGATATGTTGCAGCAAAGTGGTCTGGCGAAATACGATGATATGAAGCTTGTCAACTACTGCTATGCTGAAAATGAAGAAGTGGCAAAGGAGCTACTGTTGAAAGAATATTTAGCCTATCAACTCTATGCACAGTTGACTGAAGAAAGCTTTAGGGTGCAGCTGCTCCGTGTCGTTTATAAAGATGTTTATACTAACAAAAAGATTAAGCAGTGGGCATTTTTAATTGAAGATGCTGCCGAAATGAGAGCTAGAATTGAAGCGGAAAAGTATGAGTTGCAGGAAGATATTGCTGCCAATCCATTCAATGAAGCACAACTACAACGTGTAGCATTGTTTCAGTATATGATCGGAAATGCCGATTGGGATCCTTTAATGGAGAAGAATGTCAAAATGATTGAGAAAGATGCGCAAGTGTTAGCAGTTCCTTATGACTTTGACTTTTCTGGATTTGTCAATCCTCCCTATGGAAAAGGGAATACACGCTACAACTTGAGTACGATGATGGAACGCGTGTATCTAGGTTCTACAGAACGACTACAAACCACAATTGCGTTTTTTCAGCAGAAAAAATCAGCGTTGTATGCGACTATTCAAGACTGTGAGCTGATAAGCGATTCTTCTAAATCTCAGTTGATGGACTACCTAAGTTCCTTCTATATGCATTTGACAGTAGAAGAAGTAACCGCTCATCAGGCAGCAGAAATCTATTCATATGGTCAGTAGAGATAGAATATTTGCGCATCCCATGATAGATGCACTTTGGAGTTGCTACCACTAGTCAAGATAGGGATAGCATAAACAAAAACCGAAATGAGCTGTGTGCTTGTTTCGGTTTTTGTATTCCCAGAATTATCACGAACTTCTCAACGCTTGCTGCCAGGCTTTCCGATCATCGACAGCAAAAGCGTATTCCTGTTTTCGCGTTTCAAGCTGAAAGCCTGTAGGTAGAAATGCTCGGTTGTAGTCACCTATCTGCTTCAAGTATTTTCGCTCGATAGATAGTTCTTTACCGTTCTTTCCTCGTTTGATTTGCGGTTGAAAGATGAGTCGGCGATTGGTGAGGAATAGCTTTCCTTGAATGCCTTTCGCGCCCATGTAGTACGTGCTAGGTTCGGCTAGTAGTAGTTGCTCATTTGGCTTGAGTTCTACGCTCGTGATTCGCCTATTGATGAAATACCGATTGACCGTATCGGCGAGGATGAAGAAAACGAGTCCTAAACTGATGCCCATCAAAATACTAACAAAGAAATATTCTTCTTCCAGAAAAAACGTCGTTACTGCTAAAAACAGACCTGTGACGAGTAGCGTAATGCGTTTGACTTGTTTCATATGACAAAAATAAAAAAAGAGCAGCTCTATGTGTAGAACTGCTCTTCCAAAAAAAGTACTTGAATTAATGATTACGCTTAATAACCAGGATTCTGTACTAAATTTTTATTCGCATCTATCTG
>CAYLPW010000003.1:0-56720 GCA_964385665.1 uncultured Saprospiraceae bacterium | reverse complement strand
GTTGCTATGAAAAAGAACCTGTTGCCTTACTTTGCTTTGACGTGCTGTTTTGTCCTGTTCACCCTATTTCTCACCTCCAAAGAAGAAAGTACACCCATCCCTGATAAACAGATGAATCGTTCTGTTTTACCACAGATGGTTAAAGGTGTTGATCTCAACAAGGCATATTCATTCGCTGGTGAGAAGATTCCGACCGAGAACTTTGATGTGCTACAGCGGCTAGATTATGAGTTGACGACTAATGCTTACCGACACGGCAAAACAGTCATCAATATGAAACGTGCTTCCCGCTACTTCCCGATTATTGAGCCTATTTTCAAAGAACAGGGCATTCCCGATGACTTGAAATACATTGCGGTAGCCGAGAGCGACTTGAGCAATGCTACCTCTCCCGCTGGTGCAAAAGGCTTTTGGCAGTTTATGCCTGCTGTAGCTCGTCAGTATGGGTTGGAAGTCAATAGCGAAGTGGATGAACGTTATCATTTAGAAAAGGCAACTTTAGCAGCTACCAAGTTGCTGCGCGACTATCACAAACGATTCGATGATTGGGTATTGGCGACAGCGGCTTACAATGGGGGTATTGGTCGGATAGGGCGTTCATTAAACGATCAAAAAGGAGGTAGCTTTTACGACTTGAACTTGAACAATGAAACAAGTCGTTATGTGTTCCGAGTAGTAGCTATGAAAGAGATCATGAATAATCCAAAAGAGTTTGGTTTTTACTTGGATGAGGATGATTTGTATCCTGCTCTAGGAAATTACTATCACATTGACGTGAATACAACGATAGAGGATTTGGCAACTTTTGCTCGTGATAACGGTGTTAGCTATCGACAATTAAAAGCTTACAATCCATGGTTGCGCACCACTAAGCTGACCAATGCCAAACGCAAGATGTATCAGATTCGGATTCCCTACCAGAAGTTCTAAGATGATGAGACAACCAATGGCACTAAGAATGGTGAAGATACAACTGTTTTTCAGCTTTTCATAACTGACAAAAAGCGCGACTGAATATTATCAATCGCGCTTTTCTGTACTCTTTTAAATCCTTAACCAACCTTACTGAGCGTCTTCCGCCCCTTTGGGTTTTCCTCGTCGCTGCCCTCTTCCTGGTCTTCTATAATTGTTTGCAGGCTTATCTTGCGCCTCCGCATCATTGTCGCTAGTCTTCGGTTGATCTGCTGGTGTACTATCGCCTCCGTTGACGCGTATTTCATCCTCGTTCTCATCGAAGAACTTATACTGCATCAACTGAAAGTTATTGTTCGGCACGATACGCACCCACTTTTGATGCTCCATATACCATCGCATTTGCTTGTTGGGCAAGCCTTTCTTTAAGTAAGCCTCTACATAAGGATGCACCTTTAAGTAGATCTTTGACTTCGGACGTGACTGCATGATGAGGTTGATATCTCTTTCAATCTCGTCCGTCAGCAAGATGGAAGCACTGATACGTCCTGTCCCTTTACAATTTGGGCAAACCTCGGACGTATTAATTTTTACTTCTGGTCGCACGCGCTGACGTGTGATTTGCATCAATCCAAACTTACTCAACGATAGAATGGTGTGCTGTGCCCGATCTTTGGACATGAATTGCTTCATGGCACGATGCAGTTGTTTTTTGTTGTCTGCATTGCGCATGTCAATGAAGTCAACGATAATAATGCCACCAATATCGCGCAGCCTCAGTTGCCGAGCGATTTCTTCTGCTGATTCTAGATTCACCGCCAATACGGCGTCCTCCTGGTTTTTGCTGCTCATCTTATGACCACTATTCACGTCAACGACATGCATCGCTTCCGTATGTTCAATGACGATGTACGCACCACTCGACATGGTAGGCGTCTTACCAAAAGAAGACTTTATCTGTCGCGTTACATTATTGGCATCAAAAATGGGGCGATTAGATCGATGCAGATGAACGATCTTGCTTTGTTCGGGTGCGAAAGAGTGCAGATAGTTTTTGATCCCGCTGTACAACTCTTTATCGTTGACGACAATACGACTGAATGAGTCAGACATCAAGTCGCGCAACATGCTCGTCGTTTTATCTAACTCGCTCAGTAGTTTCTTAGGTGGTTTTGCTTTCTGTAGCTGGTCGTATATTTTCTCCCAGTTGCCCATCATATTCATCAACTCCTCATGCATCTCTGCCGTATTCTTTCCCTCCGCAGCAGTACGTACGATGACACCAAAATTGCGTGGCTTGATGCTCTCCACTATTTTGCGTAGCCGTTTGCGCTCTTCGGCATTCCTGATTTTTTTGGAAACAGCAACTACATCCGTGAACGGTGACAATACGAGAAAGCGTCCAGGAATGGTTATCTCACAGCTCAGTCGAGGTCCTTTTGTTCCGATAGGTTCTTTTAAAATCTGAACCAACAACGGTTGCTTCTTATCTAAAACCTGATCGATCCGACCAGTTTTGATGATCTCAGGCTCGATAGTAAAGTCGTCTAAACGGTGACTTTTGTGCTTACCAGACATCGACTGACTGGTGTATTTGGCTACTGATTTTAGTTTAGGACTCAAATCAGTGTAGTGTAGAAATGCATCTTTCTCGTGTCCGATTTCTACAAAAGCGGCATTCAGTCCAGGCATCAATCGTTTTATTCTGCCCAAAAATATGTCGCCAACGTTGAACTGCATATTCTTTTCCTGACTATGCAATTCTACCAACTTTCCTTGCTCCAACATGGCAATTTCTACCTCGTCGGGCTTAGAGTTGATAATTAACTCTTTTTCCACAATTTCATAATTTTAATTGTGCGAATAGCTAATGTTCAAGGTGAGGAAAACAAGAGGTAGTGAAATGGTAGATATACTTCAATTTTAATAAAAAGGTTAATAAAAGTACTATCTGAATAGCGGTTTCATCTGGGACTATGATGACATGTTAGAGGACAAAGAGCAATCGAGGTTATCTGTATTCGATCAATAGTAAAACTGCCTTTATTGCTTTAGCTGATAAGCGAGGTCGATTAAAATAGGCTAGGGTCGTGGCTCTACAATCGTATTGAGGTTAATATGTTTTCCTTTTGATGCTGACTTTTTTATGTCTTTATCCGTCCGTTTTTGCTTGTTTTTCACTTGTAGGTCTTGTCCTACCAAAAATTAAGTGTCCACACAAAATGAGTAGAGCATAAACTCAATCAAAATTGACTTTATGCTCGTACGAATGTGATAAAATAGAGTAGTATATTCGCTTAAGAGCAGCGAATACGTGAAAATGAATACAGCAGATGATGCTTAATGATCTGCTAAAATGTAGTCATCTTTTACCTACTTATTTTTTCTTTTTATGTCTATTCTTGCGAAGACGCTTTTTGCGCTTATGTGTTGCAATCTTATGTCTTTTACGTTTCTTTCCACACGGCATAATCTACTTTTTTTGAATGAATAAATTTTAGTTGACTAATATACTATATAATTAAAATGAGCAACTGCTCATCGTTTACATCTGCTTTGGTACAATTGTGCTTCTTGTGGCTGCTGCATCTGCTGATACAAGCTAGCTAAAGTACAGTTTGCTTTTTGGTGGTTAGGTTCTAGGGCAACAACCTGCAAAAATCGTTCCACTGCTTTATCCAGTTGATTGGAGCGAATGGCTTGTTCACCTAGAGTGGCTAGTACTAAAACGTTTTGGGGATGCTGCTGGTTCAAATTGAGCAATAGCTGAATACCAGTCATTGGGTTTTCAGTCTCCAAATAGGTCAATGCCAGATTGACCTGATGCTGCACATTGTCAGGATTGATGGATATAGCATTCTCGAACGCTTTAAATGCGCGATTGGTACAGAACTGTCGTACTTTATCTGATTCTGCACGCTGTACACAGATTGCATACGTTGTTCCAGCTATTGACCAAGCTTCTTCTGTATTTTCGAGCTGCGCCACTTCTTGTGCATGATAGCCAGCAATAGCTGGTTGCTGCAAGCGATACCAAAGTCCTGACAAATCAACATGAGCAGCCACTTTGGCAGAATCTGCTTCTGCAATTGACAATTCTTGTTCCGCCACGCGTACCCTATTTTTGTCTTCTGTACTCAACACGTCACTCGCCTCTCTTTTGAGTATGTTGATGTCCGTACTTTCCAGATTCGCACTCCGCACTGCTGCTTGTCGCTGTTGCTCATCCGTTTTGACATCTAGACCAAAATATAGCAGTACAAACAAGCCTACAGACAAGATAGTGACGATCCACTGTAATCGATTCATAGGCTAATCTTCATCATCGTTTTTATCTTTAGAAGGCATTTCATGCACATTCTCTTTCACTTGCTCTACAAATATCTTAGCTGGCTTGAAAGCAGGAATGTAGTGCTCTGGGATTTCGAGCGCTTTGTTTTGCTTGATATGGCGACCAATTTTTTTCGCTCGTTTTTTGATAATAAAACTCCCGAAACCTCGAATATAGACGTTTTCTCCATCTGCTAAAGAATCTTTCACCACAGCGAATAATTCTTCTAAAGTGACCAAAACGTCTACTTTCTGTACACCAGTTTTTTCCGAGATGGCAGCTACTAAATCAGCTTTCCTCATTCTAAGTGTAGGTTTAAATATTTAATATAATAAAAATTATAATTACCCACTTTTCTACTCAATAGAAAATGAATTATCATGTCACATACGCTCAATGAACCTAAATCATTGACCAAAAAAAAGAGATAAGCGCACAGCAAGGCAAGCTTATCTTATTTACTTTTCTCCTCACGGATGTCGTTCTCAGTGAAGAAGGTCGGGCGAATATACGTTCATACTTGATAGGGTTAGGCTCTAGCTATGAGTTGAATACTTGTTTGAATTTTACTACGTAAATAGTGCGATCAATTATGCTTGGTCTTCTATCTATTATCAATAGCAAATTCCTGGTCTAACTATTCTGCTATATTGCTGATAATCAGAACATATCGCAAATTTCGCAAATTTCTGTTTGTATCAAAGAAACCATTCCATTTTTTTTGCTTTTTGTTCATATTCAGACAGTTATGCGACTATTTAACTTGTTTTTTTGTAGCTATATACAATGTTCCCAATTGGTTAGCTAGCTCTTCTAAGTCTATATGGAGTACTTCTTTTTGCGCCTGAATTACCTGTTCTGCTAACTCATTCGGTAGTGATTGATAGCCTAGCTGAGCACCCAATATGCTGCCCACTACCGCAGCTACAGTATCGTTGTCTCGTCCAAAATTGATAACAAAAACCATCGCGTCCATAAAGTCACCATCCGCAAATAGTAATGCATATAAACTAATCAAATAGATCTCGTGAGCGTGAAAGGGGATACTTTTCAGTTGAGGTTGCATTCGTTCATATAAATAGAGTAGCTGCTCGTATTTTAATGGTCGATCTTGAAAATAGGTAGGTATGTCATTCTGTTCTGCTTGCACACTATCTATTTGTTGGCTGCTGAGGCAATCACGTAGTGCGTTCTCATAGACGCTATTTACCACGCGCCCGATTAGTCGGCTATCCGCCATTCTGGAGTTATCAATTTTGTAGTGCAGTTCCAGTAGCTGTTCTGCATTTTCTATACTATCAAATGCAGCAGCGGTGAGTGCTGCGGTCATAGCTGTGATATCCTTTGCGTAGCCAATATCAAATAAACTGAGCGACCAAGCTTTCTGATAAGCAGCATGTGGCTGTTGGGCATAAGAAATACCTAACATGGGTGCGTACAGCATGCCTGCGCAGGACATCTCGCCACCATAGAACTTAGCAACAGCAGTCGCATATTCGTCCACCTCGTCAGACTGATACGCCGCAGCTACTTTTACCCACTCTTGTAGCCACTGCAAATAACGGGTACTGTTGTCCAACTTATCAGCAGCTAGAGGCTCTATCGTTGTTAGTTGATGCCGTAACCCATCGTATGTGTCCATGATGAATTGAGTGAATGTTTTGGGTTGAATACGCGTTTGCTGTTGTGCTTCCAGTAGATAAACACCCATCAGTTGCTTCCAACGTGTGTCATCGGTGCCTGTTCCAGCGACTAAGTTGCTGCCCCAAGGTCCTTCAGCACTGGCTGGTCGAGCATTAGGAATCAATCCGTCAATGAATCCATACCGAAAGGCAATATCTTTTCGACTCCACATTTCTACTGGCGACCCCATCGCGTCTCCAATAGCAGAACCCACTAACAAGCCCAATATTTTATCTCGATAGACTGCTTCGTCTAGTTGAACCGCTACTTTTTCTTTTAGTGCATCTACGTTGTTTGAAGGCAGGCTGATTGCTTTAATAGCAGATTGTTCGTCTTGGCAAGCTATAAATAAGAGTGATAAGGTAAGAAGAGAAAAATAGTTCATATTTCAGGATGTTGTGGCAAAGCAATAAAAATTTGGCATTTGTCGATTTCGTACTATATTTATCAGTTCAGCAATAATAGCTAATTCTATGCGACAGCACGCAACTGACCGACAGCGATCTATCTATTTAAAAGGGGTAAGTGGCGAACGCCCAACTATTCCTACTGATTTGGAAGCTCTTGAGTCGGCTGCTCAACACTTGCTCTCATTCAAACGATGCAGCGAATGAACCGTCTATTACTATTGATCCGACTAGTCCAAATGGCTGTGCGTAAGCTAGTGATTCGACAGTTTTAAAGGATTGACTCTTTGGGTTTTACCGCTTCAAACTAAGCAGCATTACTCAGCTAATCGCTTTCGAGCTAAAAGAACTTCAAAAGTCCCCCACACGCATTCACTTCGCCGTATTCTTGCATTTCCGTCCTTCTTCTAATTCTTTTCTTTTAGAAAGAAACTTTTTAGGTATGGTCGTTGTATCATTAGTAGGTCAGCGCATAAGCTTTTTTTAGCAAAAAGTCAAGCATGCCGTCTGATAAGAGATTGTTATCTCCTATATTTTTATTCAATTGATCGTTTTCAAGCAGATAGTTTACACCATAAATTATCTATTGACAACCTTATTAGACATCATCATTTTGCTCATAAGCTAAATCCCGCAACTATGCGTCAGTTAAAAATAACAAATAAAATCACGTCCAGAGAGAGTGTTGCTCTGGATAAATATCTAAATGATATTGGGAAGATTCCGCTACTCAGTGCGGACGATGAAGCCGAGATGGCACGACGCATTCGAGACGGAGATCAAGATGCGTTGCATATCCTTACTCAATCCAATCTACGTTTTGTCGTGTCTGTAGCGAAGCAGTATCAAAATCAGGGGTTGTCCTTGAGCGACTTGATTAATGAAGGCAATGTGGGTTTGATGAAAGCAGCACGTCGTTTCGATGAAACTAAAGGCTTTAAGTTTATCTCTTATGCGGTTTGGTGGATTCGTCAATCCATTTTGCAAGCTATTGTTGAGCATTCCCGTATTGTGCGTTTGCCGCTAAATAAGGTCGGTTCGTACAACAAAGTCAATAAAGCATTTAGTTCGTTTATTCAAGAATTTGAGCGTGAACCGTCGCATGAAGAGCTAGCGGAAATTCTGGAAGTCACGCCTAAAGAAATTGCTAATATGCTAAAGGGTGGCGGTCGTCATGTATCTTTCGATGCCCCTTTGAGCGGCGAAGATGGCGATGCAACGATGTTAGATACGATCTCTTCAGGTAGCGACATGGCACCAGACCTTGATCTAATGGAAGAATCCCTGAAAGGAGAAGTGCAGCAAAGCTTATCCATTTTAAGTCCACGTGAAATTGAAGTATTGTCTTCTTACTATGGACTAAATGGCAATCAAGCCTTGACGCTGGAAGAAATTGGCGATATGTATGACCTGACGCGCGAACGTGTCCGCCAAATCAAAGAACGAGCGATTCGTCGTCTGCGTAAATCTTACAATCGAAACAATCTACGCTCTTATCTAGGGCGTTGATCGAAATTATGTGATAAATTTATTTATTTCATAGTACATTAGTTAAAGCTTTGCATCCTTGCAAGGCTTTTTTTGTTACTTGAATGATCTAAAACATTTAATGTCTTATTATTTATGACTGCATTACTCCTGCTTCTATTTGTTGTTATTGGTGTCACACTTGCTATTCTAGGTATCCAAATATTGAGAAGTCTATTTACTAATTTCCGCCCCAATGAGCGTAAAGTACAGGCTGACATCCGTAAAATGCGAGAAGAAATTGCTCCCTTTGTCGACCAGTTAGTACCACTCAATAATGAAGAACTCGAACTCTTCTCCCTCAATCAACTCAATCAAAGTCTGAAGAAAGGAATCACGACGAGCGCGAAAGGCGTATATACATCTATCTATCAAGAACCACTAGTCGCCTACTCGTACAAACGCTATTTGGGTGGTCATGCTCTTTTGTATGCACGTACAGCAACACGTGAGATTGTCTATAAAATAGGAACCAAATACACTCAAGTGGCGATTAATCAAGACTTCTATGGAATGATTAAAGACAACACTTTGTATGGTGACAGCAAAGGCAAAAAGGCACTAGCGCAAATGAATAGAGATACTCAAGAGTTAGGCTTACCTATTGTCGTCGGCACTCGAGAAATCGCTATGGTAAATGCCAAAAACAGCAGTCCAACTCCTCAGCCACGTGCATTCAGTTATGTTCGAAAAGATGTGACGAAAGCAGAAGAACAAGCTTTTCTGACCTTAGCCGTTTTAAGCATGGTGGAAAGCATGGTTGATTAGGACTTAAATCCAAGATAGTTAATCTCGATAGTTTACCGAATTAGTCCGAAGTGACCCAATACATGCTGAACCCCCATCATGCAGATGTCTCGATACGTTCGCGCGGTCAGACTCGCAATGTGTGGAGTGAGTAGTACCTGATCGAACTGACTCAGTTCGCTTTCTATATCAGATTGGCTACGTGGCACATCTGCTGCATACCCTTTTATCTTATTAGTAGATAACGCTTGAAGCAAAGCAGTTGGCGCTATAATTTCAGCCCGAGCAGTATTGATAATCAATATATTAGGAGAACACAGATCTATTTTTTCAGTATCCAATAATGCTTCTGTTTTCTGGGTCAGGGGTAGATGAATGCTAAGAATATCGGATTGACTCAGTACTTCTTCTAATGAATAAAAGTCATAGTCGACCGCCTTTCTTGACCGATTCCAATACACGACGTTCATCTCGAAAGCTGTGGCAATCTTTGCTACTCGCTGACCGATATCGCCCAGTCCTAAAATTCCCAGTGTCTTTCCTCTCAATTCATCACCACCATATTGATTCCGAATCGTCCAATCATCGTTTTTTGTGGCTACTATATTCTGATACAATTGTCGTTGCAAAGCAATCATCAACCCGATCGTATGTTCAGCAACTGTTGCTGCATTTAGACCAGGTGTGTTTAAAACTTCAATATTCCTAGCGTTGGCAGTCGCTACATCGATGTTATTCAACCCGACTCCACAGCGAACGATTAACTTTAAGTTGGGTAGAGATTCGATCAGGGCAGCATCCACTTGCCCCTTTCCTCTCGTCACAATCGCGTCAATAGAAGCGTGTTCAAATGATATACCACTTATAGTTTTTACATTTTTCTCCAATAATTCAAACGCATCTTTCTGAATAGATTCCAATAGCAAAACATGGTGAAAAGACATAGACAGTAATTTAGAAACAGAATGTAGTCGCTAAGATGCTGAATTATAACTATTTATCCAGCTAATTGCTCTTAATTTGAGGTTGTCATCAAATCAATAGATTGAACTGATCTTTGGGGTATTGTAAAATAATAGTAGGCTAAATGTCTAATCAGCACCCTTTTCTTCTCCAAACAAGTATATTTTACTAAATTGCCCTAACAACGTAATCCGCATTGTTTACCTTTTTATTGAAACGAATTCTTATTATCAATGAAATTTAATTTGCAATCAAATACCAGCAATACCTTTGATGCCATTGTTATTGGCTCGGGGATTAGTGGTGGTATGGCAGCGAAAGAGCTTTGTGAAAAAGGCTTAAAGACCTTAGTGCTGGAACGTGGTCGCAAAGTCGAGCATGTCAAAGACTATACCACTGCCTACAAAGCCCCCTGGCAACTCCCCAATCGAGGGCAAACGCCTCAATCTGAAATCGACGAACACTATCCTAAACAGAGTCGAACTGGCTACACTGTCCGTGAAGCACACAAACACTGGTTTGTCAAAGATAGCGAACACCCCTATCAGGAAGTCAAACGCTTCGATTGGATGCGCGGCTATCATGTGGGTGGTCGATCTATTATGTGGGGACGTCATAGCTATCGCTGGAGCGAAATGGACTTTGAGTCGAACGCTAAAGATGGCTTTGGTGTCGATTGGCCCATTCGCTATAAAGATATTGCCCCTTGGTACGACTATGTAGAAGGTATCGTCGGTATTCACGGAATGAACGAGAATCTACCTGAACTACCCGACGGTAATTTTTTACCTCCCATGGAACTGAACTGCGTAGAAAGTAAGTTACGCGAAGATGTCAAAAGCAAATTGGGTTGGACAGTCACGATTGGTCGTACGGCTAATTTATCCGTCGCGCACAGAGGACGCTCGGCTTGTCAATATCGGAACTTATGTATCCGAGGATGTCCCTATGGTGCTTACTTTAGCAGCTTGTCTTCTACCTTACCTGCTGCCGCAGCGACAGGCAATATGACGCTGCGCCCAAACTCTATCGTTTATGAACTTATCTACGATAAAGACACCAAGAAGGCAAGTGGCGTACGCGTCATTGATGCAGAAAGCAAGGAAGATATCGTCTTCAATGCGAAAGTAATTTTCTGTTGTGCATCGGCTATTGGAACGACTCAAATTTTGATGAACTCCATCTCAGAAGCTTTTCCAGAAGGATTTGGAAATCAGAGTGGAGAGTTAGGTCATAATTTGATGGATCACCATTTCCGTTGTGGTGCCAATGCGGATGTAGAGGGTTACGATGACAAATATTATTCAGGTCGTCGACCAACAGGTTTTTACATCCCGCGTTTCCGCAATATTAGCAAAGCATCGACTAGTAAAGACTATGTACGTGGCTTTGGCTACCAAGGTGGTGCTAGTCGCGGTAGTTGGCAACATGCCGTGAAAGAATTAGGTGTCGGACCAGAATTGAAAGAAAACTTACAACGTCCTGGTGCTTGGCAGATCGGTATGACGGCTTTTGCGGAAACTCTGCCTTACCACGAAAACAAGATGACGCTGGATAGAAATACGCTCGATAAGTGGGGATTACCGACAGTCGTATTTGATGCAGAATTCAAAGAGAACGAGCGCAAAATGCGAGCGGACATGATGAATGATGCCGCAGCCATGCTAGAATCTGCTGGCTTCAAAAATGTACAAACGTGGGATAGCGGAAGTTATCCTGGGCTAGGCATTCACGAAATGGGAACGGCACGTATGGGACGAGATCGCAAAACATCTGTTCTAAACATGCACAACCAAGTTTGGGATGCGAAAAACGTCTACGTGACCGACGGCGCGTGTATGACTTCGGCAGCTTGTCAAAATCCATCATTGACCTATATGGCGTTGACAGCACGTGCAGTCGATCACGCCGTTTCAGAGCTGAAAAAGCAGAATATGTAATCTTTATTTTTTGACTTTATAGGCGAATCTATTTTCTAGACTATAGAAAGTGATTCGCTTCTAAAATAAGTTAGACTTTAGATAAAAAACGACCCACTTCGGCAACTAACGAAAGCAGTCTAACATCTAACGTCTACTCCCGAAAGCTTTCGGGATAATATCTTTAAATTATGAATAGAAGAGAGGCAATCAAACGGAGTTTTCTCGTACTGGGAGGAACAGCCGTTTCTACTTCGTTGCTTTCTGGCTTGCTGATTAGTTGTGAATCCAAACCCGATGTAACATTCGTTGGTGAGTTTTTCGATGAAGCTGGTGTCAGAAGTCTATCGCGCGTCATTGATATTTTAATTCCGACTACGGATACACCAGGCGCACTAGATGCTGGTGTCCTAGAGTTCATGGATGGCTTCGCAAATACTTATCTGCCAGAAGAAGATAAGCAAAAGCTACGCGACGGACTAGCGGCTATGGATACCGACAGTGAAGAGCGTTTCGGCAAATCGTTCAACGATGCCAGTGCGGAACAGCAAGTAGAGCTGATTCAAGCATACGATGAAGCGTCTTTTGGCAAAACGGATGAAGAAAATCCGTTTGCTGCTAAAGACTTTTACCCACAGATCAAAGAAAGCGTTTGCTGGGCGTATTGTACATCTGAACAGGGTGCAAAAGAGCATTTACAATTTGTTTTTGATCCGGGTGGATACAGCAATTGTATTCCAATAGAAGAAGCTGGAAAAGGCGTAACTTACGTCTATCCGTAAATTTGGTAACGACTGTAATAAAACTGAAAAAGCCACTTTCTCCATACGTGAAAGTGGCTTTTCTGTTTGTTCAGTTAAAGTGATAAAGTTGTCCAGCAATGGAAAATTGCAGGACAACAATGATTCTGCTGAACTAGTTGAAGGCTAACAGCTTTTCTAATTGCTACTCAAGTTATAAGACAGACCCAAAACATAATACGTTTGTAGTGGATTGTCGCCAATATCTGCGCCAGGATTTGCTGCTTTCTGAGCGTTCGCCTCTTGTCTATTTTGACGTAGCCCTACATCCAAACCAATACCGATACCACGGTAAGCCGTACTAAAGTTATTGACCCACGTCCAGTTGGATAGTTCACTAGCATCTTCATAGCTCAAAAAAGTCGATAAATTAGATCGCCAAGCAATACCTTCTGTAATATTTGCAGAATAGTCAACGACTGCTTTCAAACCCAGTGAAGACTGGAAATCCAAATCATCATCTGAGAAAACGAAGTTGTAGTTGAGGGGATGAAAAACGGCTACTAAATTAGGAATTGGCGTCCAAGTTGCACCAACACCTAGATCTAAATAACCTGGATTGTTGAAGTTACCATCCAACAAAGCCGTTCGATATTCCCCCAATGCAGAAGCTGCTAATTTTGGATTCAATTTGTACCCAAAAAGAGAAGTAACATTTAAGGCATCCGCTGCTACATTGAACTCATCGTTCCCACTATCGACGTCTGGGTCGTTGTCGAACTTCAACCAAGACAAAGCTAGGTTACCACCATTTCGCCAAAAGTAGTTTTCCTGTTCTAGATTGGCAAAAGCAGCCGATGTGAAGCCGATGGTTGTAGCGCGAGTGGTTGGATTGGCATTCAAAAACCAGTTGTCAAAACTCGCTAAGTTTAATCCAATATTACCTAGCAAACCAGTCGACCAACGTGGATAAGGTGTTACTTTGTCTGTTAGCGTAGCGACTTCAGATTTTAAGCTCTCCACTTTACCTTGCAGTTCACCTAAACTGGCCTCCAACTCCGCTAGTTCCGACGCTTTAGCAGCTTGTTGTTCTTTTAGTTCTTCCATGGTCTGTCCAAAAGAAAAGGTACAGATCAAAGAAAATGCAAATACGGTTAAGATTCCTTTCATTACGATTTAGTTTATTTTAAAATAGTTGTTTATCGGTTGTGCAAATTCGACGGTGGAGCAGTCACAAAGTCACAACAAACGGAGAAAAATCATTCAATAAATCGTAGAGTGAACTAACACAACTAGCTAACACATAGATGCTTACATCCATCAAGTAACCTAAAAAAATCTAAATTCGGATAGTTGATAAAGAGTAGGTAGTAGCTACATTCACTCTAAACTGATACACTGTACTGTAAATTTATATCACTTTCAAATCAGGGAAGATTGAGGGAGAAGAATGGTTTTGCGAAAACTGTTTTTCTCCCTCAAGACTCTATTCCGTGCTTCTCGAAAGCTTTCAGGATTCTCGATTCTCAGAATTGTAAGAAACTTTCGCTACACAATCCTCCTACTTGTAAGTACTTTTCATCCCTTTTTTAAAACTACTTTCTACTCGATTCGCAATTTGCTCTACTGTTTCTTCTTCTTGCTCCAGTACTGCAGATTCTTCTATCGTACGATTATCAATAAAAATATCCATACTTCTAGAGATGTAGTCTAACTGCTCCTGTGCTTGATCGCTCATGCGTCTTGAAAATTGGCGGAAGCGTTTATTGGTTTCGGCTTTCCACTTTTGCCCTTCTTCACTTAGTAAAAAGTAAGTCACTAAAGCACCTGTAGCTGTGCCAAAAAGAAAGGTTAATTTTTTGGTGTGACGATTTGCCATATTATTGTTGAAGTTGTTTTTATTATTGTGCAAAATTTTGTTGATGAACGCTCCACCTACTGCTGTGCTATCGCTGCATTACTTTCCTTGCATTCAATATCTAACTAAATTCATTTTGTACCAGGAAGTTCAAATCGAGCAGCACGAACATTACCAGAAAGGGAGTTATCGCAATCGCTGTCATATCGCTGGCGTCAACGGAATATTGCGACTCTCCGTTCCTCTAAAGAGTGGAAAAAATCGAAAAATGCCGATCCGAGAAGTACAAATAGCCTACGACGAACCTTGGCAGACAGAGCACTGGACAAGCATTCGATCCGCCTACGGCAATGCGCCTTACTACGAGTACTATGCCGATCAACTAGAGCCATTTTTTCAAAAAAAGAAACCGTTTTTGTTTGATTGGAATCGTGACTTGCTCCTACTTGTGCTGTCTTTATTAGGGATAGACTCTACTTTATCATTCACCGATGCTTACGAACCACAACTAACTAATAAAGCCGATTTTCGACACTCCATCAGTCCAAAACCAAAAGTGAACCAGACAGATGCTACCTTCGTTCCACAAACTTACGCGCAAGTATTTCAAGAGAAACATGGCTTCTTGCCGAACTTAAGTATCTTGGATGTACTATTTTGCGCTGGACCACAGTCTATTTTGATACTCGAAGGCTCAACACCTAACCTATGAATCTACTTAGTACAGAATTACAAGAACAACGGATACAGATCAGTGAAGTCGTCAAAGATTTGCACGAACTGACTATTAGTATCGGGCATGATGAGTTGGCGCAAACGGTGAGCGATTTACGCAGCCGCATTGAAGAGCCGTATATGTTTGTTATCGTAGGGGAAGTGAAAGCTGGTAAAAGTAGCTTCGTCAATGCTTTGCTAGAGAGTGAAAAAGAGATTGCCAAAGTCGCGCCGCAGCCGATGACCGACACGATTCAGCAGATTTTGTATGGCGAAGAAGAAAAAATTGTCCATGTCAATGAGTTTCTAAAAAAGATTTATCAGCCGATTGATATTCTACAAGAAATTGCCATCGTCGATACGCCTGGCACCAATGCCATTATTCAGCACCACCAAGAAATTACAGAACGCTTTATTCCAGCAGCCGATTTGATTGTCTTTGTTTTTGAAGCTAAAAATCCTTACCGCCAATCCGCTTGGGAATTTTTTGACTACATCAATGACGAATGGCACAAAAAAATCGTTTTTGTTTTGCAGCAGAAGGATTTGATGCCGTTAGAAGACCTAAGGATCAATGAACAAGGTGTGCGTGACTACGCAGAAAAGAAGGGGATGGATGAGCCATTGATCTTCTCCGTTTCCGCCAAACAGGAGCAGGATGGACAAACTGAAGAAAGTGGTTTTACACCAGTCCGCGACTACATCAAAGACAACATCACAGGCGGTCGCGCTCCTATCTTGAAACTCCAAAATAACATTGAACTATCTGCCAATATCAATAAACGCATCGCGGATGGACTCACGCTTCGCCAACAGCAGTGGGATGCGGACATGGATTTTAGAAATGACGTTCGTGATAGTTTACGACAACAAGCGGTAAAGTCCAATAATCAGGTCGATATTCTGGTCGAAAATCTGTTAGCAGGTTACGATCGTGTCACCAATGCGAAGAAGATAGAACTGGCACAAGGACTAGGATTTTTCTCGCTGGTCAAACGCTCCTTCGCCTCCATTTTTGACCGTAGTTCCTCTGCCAAAGAATGGTTAGAAGGTTTGTCTGCTAACCTAGAACGCGACCTTAACTTAGAACTCAATCGCAAGCTCAACGACAGCGTCAATGACCTTGCCGACAGCATACAGCAAATGGCAAAAATGATTGATTTGAAGCTGCAAAACAGTCAAACCATACTCAAAAATAACCATGAAATCTTCTCCGACATTGCCGAAAAACGCAGCAATGTCCTCCGCGAACTCCAAGAAGCTTTTACTAACTTCTTAGAACACGCTGAAAACTTCAAAGACGAACGCCTTTTCTCTGACAACGAAAGCATCTCTGCGAATCTTATCTCAGGAAGTGGGATTGCTGTACTAGGCGGTATCCTGATGGCAGTAACGCAAAGTGCGGTGTTTGACATCACGGGTGGCGTATTGACAGCAGTAGGTTTGCTGTTTGCAGGAATTACAACGGTGATACAGCGTCGTAAAATATTGCGTGGTTTCGAGAATGAAATCAACAAAGGGCGTACGCGATTGGAGCGAGAGATCACTGAAAAGCTCAAAGAATACGTTGGTCACATCAGCCAGCAAATTGACGATAACTTCAAAGGGTTCGATCGACATTTGGAGTTGGAAGAACAGCAAATTGGTTTCTTAGAGAAGAAAAAGGAAAGCATCACAACACGCTTGAAGGATATGCGGATGCGCTTGACGAGGGCGTTGAGTTCAGGGGACAGTGTGAAGGAAGCCTAAACTATGACATTCTCAGCGGAAATATGTATGCTAATATTCATGCAGTAATAAGACGCAAAAATGCCAACCATATTCCTTTCGATAGCCACACTAAACTACCTGTTCAAAAGCTAAATACATACTTCTATCCTGATGCGACGGTGGTGTGCAGGGATATAAACGCTCTGCTCCATCTATCGAAATGTGGTATTTGGTGAGTAGCAAGAAGAAGAGATGAGGTAGTAAACAACATACACAACATGCGATAGTGTATTTTTTCTTCTTCAAGGCGTGACTTTTGACTTGCAAAACCACCCATTCCAACTTATCTTGTGTAACTCAACTAATGACGATGATACATCTATACGCATTCACCTTTCTTCTCCTGTCCACTTATTTTGTTCAAGCACAATCCTACACGTCCTACTTTACTGGCAACATGATCGACACCGTAGCTTCTCCTACAGGTGGCATCTGTATGATGGGTGGTCGTACAGAAAGTGATGAAGCCATGCGTTGGTTTCTGGAACGCGCGAGTGGGGGTGATGTGTTGGTGATTCGCGCGAGTGGTTCAGATGGCTACAACGACTACTTTTACGAAGAACTTGGTGTAGCTATTAATTCGGTGGAAACGATCGTTTTTGATGATCGAACAGCAAGTTTTGAGCCAGAGATTAGCGAGAAAATTCAGCAAGCGGAAGCGATCTGGATAGCTGGTGGCGATCAATTTAACTATGTTCAATACTGGCGCGACACGCCTGTCGATAGCTTGATTAACTTAGGGATTACAGAACGGAATATTGTTGTTGGTGGCACGAGTGCAGGGATGGCAATTTTAGGTAGTCTGTATTACTCAGCAGCAGAAGGCAGTGTAACTTCCGAAGAAGCCTTGGCGAATCCATACGACCCATTCGTAACCATCGACACACAACGCTTTATCCAAGTTCCCCAACTTCAAAACATTATCACTGACACCCACTACGAAGAACGTGACCGCGAAGGACGACATGTTGTTTTTCTAGCGCGAGCTTTGGTTGACTATGGCATCGAAGCAAGAGGTATTGCGTGCGATGATTTTACAGCAGTTTGTATCGAACCTGATGGTACAGCGCGTGCCTTTGGTGGTTTTCCTGAGTTCGATGATAATGTTTTCTTTCTTCAGATGCAGTGTCCAGATTTTGACGGCAATCATTTTCCCGAGCAATGCGTACCGAATGAACCGCTTATCTGGAATCGGGGACAGCTGGCGATTAAAGTTTACAACATCAAAGGAACACCTACTGGAGCGCAGACTTTTGATATGAATAGTTTTGGAGGAACTACTGAAGACGGTTGGGAAGATTGGTGGGTGGAAAATGGCGCACTAAATCGAAAGGTTGGCGAACCTTTGACTTGCCTGAATTTATCGACCCATCAGTTGCCAGCCGCTACTGTTCAGGTCACACCGAATCCAGCACAAGATCGAATCCATTTGGACAGCGACTTCATGATTGAGCGTATTGAGTTGTTTGATATATCTGGACAGCGACTACACCCAACCTTGGAAGGCACTAGTTTGGATATATCTAACCTACCCAACGGACAGTACCAAATCATCGTTCATACAGTAAAGGGTCATATCATAAAGCAGTTTATGAAACAGTAGTTGCACATTATGATTATTGCTTATTCATAATTCTTAATTTTTCCCTTCACTTGCATGTATAACAAACTGCACAAAACTTGCTCTCGCTAAATGCGAAGCTGCTACAACCTTTCGTAGTCGCCGAACCTGTCTCTGGAACAGACAAGTTCGGCAGCTACGAGAGGCTAATAAAATGCACAATTTGTTGCACACCTCCCACTTTTATTTACAGCGTGCCATTCTTACTTTTTCCTATATTCGCATTATATTCTAACCAGCAAGAAGCAATTAGCCGCGAAAATAAGCTATTGTACGTTACTCTTGAAGAAGCTCAAATCTGAATTCGTATGAAACGTCCACACTAAACTAATCTTCAACTTTAAAAGAGGAAGATTAGCTTAAGAATGGTAAGCCTGCCTAGCGGCAGACAGGTTCCATGCGACCGTTAAGAAAAATTAAAATAGACGCATGAAACACCTGTTGTTAGCCCTTGTGCTACTGTTTTCCCTATTAACGACCGATTTAATTGCGCAGGATATATTGACCTATACGGTGACTGGTAATTACCAAAAGCAGTCGACGCGCCTTATTTTACAAGATATACAGCGTCAAGTACCTATTCAGTTTCACTTCAAGGAAGCAGAATTGCCTACCGAATCACGCACCTTCAACTTCCAAAATACGCCACTATCAGAAGCTTTAACACAAGTATTTCGCGGCACGTTGTTGAATTATTTCATCTATAGAGATTATGCTGTAGTCATTGCACCTGATCGCATTTTGCAGGAAGTGTATTCCTCAGATTACTATCAAGGTTTAGAAAGCTCATTGACTGCCGATACGCGCCGTTCTAAAATCAAGCCTACGAAAGTAGGTAGTATCGACCAATTGGCTTCGGATGGGCAAGCGACCGTGACTGGAAGCATACGAGATGAACAAACTCGTGAACCAATTATTGGTGCCACCTTACGCTTTACGGAACTCAATCAAGGTGTTGTGACAGATGTAGATGGCAATTATACGGTTGATTTGCCAGTTGGCGAACACGAACTGATTGTTCAATATATCGGCTACGATGACCAGGTACAACAACTACAAGTCCTCAGTGATGGCGAATTAAATGTCAAACTAGCGAAAGCAGCAGTGCAGCTAAATGAGGTAACTGTAAGTGCGAGACGTCAAGACGCCAATGTTGAAAATGCACAAATTGGGTTGACGACTTTGGACATGGATGAAATCAAAAAGCTGCCATCTTTTCTAGGAGAAGCAGATGTCGTAAAAAGTTTGCTGCTGCAACCTGGAGTGAGTTCGATTGGTGAGGGTGCAGTAGGTTTCAATGTACGTGGCGGAGAGGTCGATCAAAACTTGATTTTGCAGGATGAAGGCTTTTTATTGAATTCTTCTCATGCTCTAGGTTTCTTTAGTACGTTCAATGCGGACTTGGTAGGTGGCGTTGATTTGTATAAAGGAAATATTCCAGCAGACTACGGTGGTCGTTTAGCTTCTGTCATGGATGTCCGTATGCGTGACGGCGACTTCAACCAATTCAAGTTAAAAGGTGGTATTGGTCCTGTAACGAGTCGTTTGAGTGTGGAAGGTCCAATTGTGAAAGAAAAAGCGTCTTTCATTGCAGGTTTTCGATCTTCTTACTCCGATTGGATTCTGAACCGCATCAATGTCTTGGAAGTGCAGCGTAGTTCAGCTTTCTTTTACGACGCTAACTTACGCGGTACGTTTCGCTTAAATGAGAAGAATACTATCGTCATCTCGGGTTACGCGTCCGAAGATGAATTCACATACAACGAAGAATTTGGATTTGAATACAGCACTTTATTAGGTCAGCTGACTTATCGAAAAATCTTTTCTGACAAAGCTATTTCCAACTTATCTTTCGTTATAAGCGACTACAAAAGTGCGCGTTTTGACCTAGATGGTGTGGACGCTGCCCAGTTGAATAACGATGTTGCCTACATCAAAGGGAAAGAGCAGATGACGTTCACGCCAAGCAATAATCTACGTGTAGATGCTGGCATACAAGGTATACTATACACTGTCAATCCAGGTATTCAAGTACCATTTGGTGATGAATCTAGTATTGCTCCACTGACATTGGAGGAAGAAAAAGGATTAGAGTCGAGTGCCTTTACTAGCGCGCAATGGTCCGTCTCTCCACGCTTGCAAATTTCTGGAGGTTTGCGCTTTGCTTTGTATCAATTTTTAGGCCCTAAAACGGTTTTTGAATATCAAAACGAAGAACAACCTATCCTTTCAGAAACGATTGGCAGTGCGGAAGTAGGCAGTGGCACGATTGAAACGTACAGTAGTTTCGAGCCGCGTATTTCATTGCGCTACAAGGTAAGTAACACCGCTTCTATCAAAACAGGCTACAGTCGGACAGCTCAGTTTATCAATCAGATATTCAACGGTGACTCCCCTACTCCAACGAGCCAATGGCAGCTAAGTACACCATATATTGAGCCGCAGCGTTCACACAACTTCTCTATTGGTTACTTCCAAAACTTTGATGAAAATCTTTGGGAAGCTTCTGCGGAGGTGTTTGGTCGCTACGTCGATGCCTTGTTCGACTTTAGAGACTTTGCCCAGCTGGTCATGAACCCCCAATTGGAAACAGAACTCCTACCAGGTATTGGTCGCTCGTATGGACTGGAATTCAGTTTAAAAAAGAACAAAGGAGCATTCAACGGTTTTTTGAGTTATGCGCTAACACGAGCAGAACGGCAAGTAGAAGGCATTAACCGAGGAAATTGGTATTCGAGTAACTTTGATAAGCCACACGATGTGTCCTTGGTCTTGAACTATCAACCTAATCGTCGAAATACACTTACGGTCAATTTTATTTATGGTACTGGTCGCCCGACGACACCACCCGTAGGGAATATACGTTTCGAGAATGGTTTAGTTGCGCCTATCTACTCGCTACGTAACCAACTGCGTATTCCTGACTACCACCGCATGGATATTGCGTATACGATTGGGCAAGGCTATAAGAAAGATCAGCGATTTCGTACAAGTTGGACTGTCTCCGTTTATAATGTTTATGCTCGTCGCAATGCCTTTTCTGTATTCTACACGCAAGAAGCATTTCAACGCGTACAAGCGAATAGGCTAGCTATTTTGGGAACAGCTTTTCCATCGTTGACTTTTAACTTTGAGTTGCTTTAAAGGAGATTTGAGATTGTGAGACGTGAGATGTGAGACTTTCTCAATTCTACCAATTACTCCAGTTTCACCAATTTAACCCTCACCATTTTAAACAAAATCAATATGCTAAACTATAAATTATCAATCTTCCTTTCCCTCCTCCTCTGCTTAGGTTGCTTAGACGAAATTGATCTGGATGTGCCTGCTGGCTTAGACAATGGCATTGTCGTGCGAGGGGAGTTGATTAAGGGTACGCCCTCTCGCATCAAAGTCAATATTAGTCGGATCTTCAATTTTGACCTATCTACGCTCTCCCCAATCAATGCGCGTGCAGTCACACTGATAGATGAGGCAGGCAACGAGTTGGTTATTCCTTCTAGACAGTCGGTGGTAGAGGGTAGCCAACTAGAGAAGCCTGATTTTTGGACAGAGTAAACACCTTTAAAATGAGAATCTACTTATTGTTTTTTTGTTTGATGAGTGCTTTTCTATCGACTGCCCAAGAAAGCAGTTTGTTGCACGTCAATAAATCTTTTTACACGACTGGCGAAGTCGTTTGGTTTAACTATTTTTTGCCCGATCAATTTGCTGAGCAAACAGCTATTGTAGAAGTCGTGCTATCTGATCGCGCTGGAGATATTGTAGATCGCTTTTATTTAAAAAACAATAAGACAGCTAGTGTGAATGGCTATTACAAAATCCCTTTTACACTAGACAGTGGTTGGTATCGCCTGTCGATGTTGTCCACAGGCGATCAGGCTATGGTGTTGGCGAACGTTACCTTTCCCATTTACAATGATCTATCTGCCTTACCAGAGGAAGCTAATTTGACTACCAATATGGCGGTTAAAGACTTAGCAGCTGGCACCATGACTGTCAGTATAGAACTGGAACAGAGCAGCTATTCGCCCCGCGATTTGGTACGAGGTACGCTTCAAGTGCGCGATCAAAATGGCAATCCTGTAGCTACCAACTTATCGCTCTCCGTTCAAGATGCGAAGCTTACAAAAAATACGTTATTCGATATTGGCAAAGCACCCACTACCCTAGCAGATCGGATCGTGGTGGAAGGTACATTATTGAATCCTCAAGGACAACCGATGCGTGCCAGCGTATTGGGCATGTATGCTGGATTGGAAAATAGAATTTACTATAGTTCAGCGGATGACGCAGGTCGCTTCGACTTTGACCCACCAGTCTTTTATGACAACTATCCAGTACAGTTCGTTGGGTATCAATTTGAGCATACAGAAATCACGATTGATCTGGACGAGCGCAAAATGCCAGCCATTAGTGCCACACTGACTTATCCAAAAGCAGTACAAAACTATCTAGCATTGAGCCGCCAACGAAAGAAGGTTTTTCAGATTTACAACAGCTTAGAAACTCAACTGAAGCCTGAAAAAGTAGACATTGACGTACAAGAGTTAAACACTGATATGTCATACGACATCGACGAGTACGAGTCCTTTGAGTTTGTACACGACTTTTTCGGTGAGCTAATCACACCCCTCAAGTTTATTTATCAGAAAGATAGTACGTACATAGCAGAACTATATAACCCAACTGGGCGGACTTCTTCCAATACCAAACTATCAGGTGCGCCCTTGTTCATTATTGATGGGAAACTGACGCGCGATGCTAATTTTGTAGCGCGTATGGACATGGACTATATTGAAACAATAGAGTTGATGTATCGAACAGATAACTTACGCAGTAAATTTAATGCAATCGGTAGAAGTGGGGTCATCAAAATCACAACAAACTTGAAAGATGTACCTATTTCAGAGGGTGAGCGAGATGATGTATTTATACTACCAGGTCTACAACGGACTGCTGCATTTCCTACATTCGATGCGAGTACGCAACAGCCTATTTTTCTACCTCACTTATACTGGAATCCTGAGATCACAACCAACAAGAGTGGAAAGGCGGAGTTCTCCTTTTACCAATCAGATGATATTAGTTCGTTCGTGATCCACGCTATTGGGAAGGGAAAAAACGGACAGTACGGGCAAGGTTCGGTTCAGTACACTGTGAACGCAAAAAAATAGATACGCACTCAAATTTTTAGGAACAACGACAAAATAAATTGACCATTTCAATCTGTAATTTTTTCATCCTCTCATCGTCTACTTAATGTCTAAATCGACCATCCTTCGACCACACGCCGAAGATCAATATCAAGTAGAGTTGGAAGCATTGGCGAAAGCCGATGAACGACAACGCCCTACCAACTGGAATCTATCACCGCAGGCGGTAGTACTATATCTGATGGGTGGTGTACTAGCTGATGGCACTCAAATTGAGCCAAAGTATTTTGGTAGCCGACGACTTATGGAAATCGCTGTTGCTACACTCGCTACAGATCGTGCTTTGCTATTGGTGGGCGTACCAGGAACTGCCAAAACATGGGTCTCGGAGCATTTAGCGGCTGCTATTTCGGGCAATTCCACCCATCTGGTTCAAGGTACGGCTGGCTTGGATGAATCAGCACTCCGCTATGGTTGGAACTATGCACAACTCCTAGCCAAGGGTCCCTCTGAAGAAGCATTGGTAGCAAGTCCTGTTATGAAAGCGATGCAAGAAGGAAAGATAGTGCGAGTGGAAGAGTTGACGCGTATTCCAGCAGATGTACAAGATTCTCTCATTACTCTATTATCTGAAAAAATCCTGCCAGTTCCAGAACTAAACAGTGAAATTCAAGCACAACAAGGGTTCAATCTAATCGCTACAGCTAATACAAGAGACAAAGGTGTGAACGAACTCTCCAGTGCATTACGCCGACGCTTCAATACCGTTACTTTACCACTACCTAAAACGATTGAAGAGGAGGTGAAAATTGTGACGACACGCGTAGCAGCGATGGGTGAAGCACTCGAGCTGCCTGCGGTCAAAAGCGCAGAGCAAGAGATTACGCGACTGGTTACTATATTCCGAGAACTACGCAATGGCGTGACTACAGATGGACAAACCAATCTTAAATCGCCCAGCAGCACATTGAGTACTGCCGAAGCGATTTCTGTCATCAATAATGGTCGAGCATTAGCTACACACTTCGGCGATGGAAACTTAAAAGCTAACGACTTAGCAGCCAGCATCACTGGGGCAGTCATCAAGTCGCCCAATCAAGATGAACAAGCGTGGCGTGAATATCTAGAAACCGTGGTGCGCAGCCGAAAAGAATGGAAAGATTTGTACAAAGCGTGCAAGGAGCTACTATAACATCACACATTCTTCAACATTCCCAAAGTTCGCTCTTCTTTCCACTTTCCTCTCGTGAAATCTGGAAACGGAATCGGAATGCTTCCTAATTCAGCAGAGAGCTTCGACAACGGAATTACTACCGACCAATCGGTGGCATCATACACATCCATATCCAGGGCTTTACCTTGATGCAGACAGTCGATTAAGCGGTACAGCTGCACAAAATCCATACCTCCATGTCCACCATTTTTAGCAATTTCGTCTTTTAGCTCATTCCAAATAGGGTGCTTATATTGCTGACGAATTTCGTTATATTCTTTTTCTTCTAGCCAAGTATGTCCGCCTTTGCTCTTCAATGATAGTCGCGACGGGTATCCTTCATGATAAGCTTCCGTTCCTGCCAGTGCATTGATACGATTGTAGGGACGCGGCGTGACAACATCGTGTTTAACCAATATGCTTCGACCTTTAGCAGTTTTGATGAGCGTCTGATTCATATCGCCGTGCTGAAAATCGCTTCGGCTATAGAACTCGTTATCATTCTTGACTGTTTTGCTATGTGCTGTCAGTCCAGCTTCCAAACTACTCATCGAGACTAAGCGATCAAAACGATCGCCTCTAGAGATACCCATGTACTGAGCAACTGGACCTAATCCATGTGTTGGATACAGATTACCGTCTTGTTTGATATGGTGCCGCAATCGCCACTGATTGTAGTAACCGTCTTGACTAAACATCAAGTCACGCAAGTCATGAATGTATGCACATTCTGCATATGTCAGTGTACCAAAAATTCCTTTCGATGCCATATGCAGCAGCCATAGTTCTTCGTCACCATAGCAGACATTTTCCATCATCATGCAGTTGCGTTGCGTCGCTTCTGCGGTATCTACTAGTTGCCAACACTCATCCAAAGTCATGGCTGCAGGCACTTCCACTGCTACATGTTTGCCCTGTTCCATTGCATAGGTCGCCATCGGTACATGGTCGTTCCAAGGTGTTGAAATAATAACTAGATCAATATCATCGCGTTGCAGCATGTCTTTCCACACCTCTGCTGTTCCAGAGTAAGTAGCTGGTGTTTGCCCCAATTCATTTAGGATCTGTTCCGTAGCGACAACCTTTTCAGGTCGAATATCACAGATCGCGGTGACACTTGCTTTGGGTGCCAAATTCGCTACTTGCTTGGCATGTCCAGGACCACGCATACCTAAACCTATGAAGGCAACGCGTACTTGCTCCATGGGCTTATCGGTCAAGCCCATAACATGTTTACCCTTCTTCGGTCGATTAGTCGTGATCTGTGCAATGCGTTCATCAATTTGGTTGTAGCTGTATGACTTGCCAGTGGATAAACCTAAAAATGCACTACTCCATGCAGAGAGTTGGAGGAATTTTCGGCGATGAAAATGATTCATATTCGTCTTGTTTAATTAGATTGCTTCAAAAAAGTCCAACTAAACTACGAAAATTGCTAGATACGTGAATTCGTTCGCTATTAAAGGATGCAGTTTGAAATATCGCAGTATTATTTTATAAGCTGCTTCACACATATTTGATCTCAAGTAGTAAGTTACCACCCTTAAAAACGGCAAAACAGTATTTTCCTTTTTGACAGCTCTGAGCTTCTGAGCGATCAGAATACAAGCGTGGTAGTCAGTACTGCTCTCCGCACTTATCATTCACCATTTCATGCCTCGACTAGATATTCCAAAAAGCTTCAAAACGAGACCCTACAAGCTCAGTCCCTACAAGTAAAAAGTGGTTAATGCCAAATATTATCGTTCGTTCTCAACTATTTTTTCTATGTTTATCATACTCAAAAAGTATTAAGTGCCATGCATGTGTACTATCTAGCTCACTCAGGCAGAAACTCTATTACTCAGAAAGCCCGATATGTTGGATTGTATCCATTAATTTGTAGTTGCCAAAAAAGTAACGTATAGAAGGAGAAACCAGAAGCATTTTGGATCATTGCCTTTCCATCTCGTTTAGTTACTTCACACTCACGGCATCGTCTAATGCTATATATTTTGAAATAAACTTGAAGCCATCAACGACTATGAAAATATTAATTTGTGAAGATGAAGAAATTCTGCTGACTGCTCTTGAGTTTCGGATGCGAAAAGCTGGATTTGAAGTGGTGATTGCCAAAGACGGACGCGCTGCATTGGAAGCCATTCAACAAGGGGATGTCGACTTGGTAATAACAGATATAGAAACGCCTGAACTGACTGCGCTTCAACTTCTGGAGATAGTCAACGAGGAGGATAAGTTGACTGTTCCTATCATTGTTATCTCGGACTTGAGCTATGAGGAAGAGATCAAAAAAGCCTTGACGATGGGCGCAAAAGACTTTGTCATCAAACCCTTTAAACCTGCGGAATTGGTATTGCGGACGCGTTGCATTTTAGAAGACGTCAAAATGACAACCAACTGAATATCGAAATAGGCGTATTGAACGTTTACTTAACTAGTAGGCGATGAATGAGCGATCAGCACTAAGAGCTATCGTATGATAACTCTTAGTGCATCGCTTTTAATTCTACTCCGCTAAATCTTCTGCTTTTTCTTCTACTTGCTTCAGATTTTTAGACCGCTTCTCTAATTGATTTTCTACCATTTCATGGTTGGCTCTTCTATTCTCTGCGATCTCCAATGCAGTGAACAGAGCTTTTCGGAAAGAAGCGGGATTTGCTTGATTTTTGCCTACTATATCATAAGCAGTACCATGATCGGGAGAGGTACGGACGATAGATAGCCCCGCCGTATAGTTGACACCCGAATTGAAAGAGAGTGTTTTGAACGGAATCAATCCTTGATCGTGATACATCGCTAAAATTCCGTCAAACTTGCGGTAGTGTCCAGAGCCAAAGAAACCATCCGCTGCATATGGCCCCATTGCTAAAATACCACTTTTCTTCGCCTCAATAATGGCAGGACGAATCATTTCATCCTCGTCGTTCCCAATGACGCCATTGTCACTGGCATGAGGATTAAGTCCTAACACAGCAATCGTCGGACGATCGATATTGAAGTCTATTTTCAGACTATGATTCATCATTCTGATCTTCTGTACCACTCGCTTCTTCGTGATGCGTTCAGCTACTTTAGACAGCGGAATATGCCCAGTGACCACACCAATGCGTAGTCCATCATTCACCATCAACATGAGGTGATTTAGATTTTTGAACTTGTCGCTCAGGTACTCTGTATGTCCAGGAAAACCAAAGTTTGCCAGACTCATAGCTTCTTTGTTGATGGGCGCAGTGACGATAGCATCTATCTTTCTATCCGTCAAGTCCGCAGTAGCCGCTTCCAAAGCTTCTAGCGCATACTTCCCACTCTCTACAGTGGGTTTGCCCAACGTGATGTCGACATCTCCTTCTGAAAAATTAAAGACATTGAATGTACCATCTCGGCAGTGATCGATGCTTTTGATTGCATGATGCTGGAAGTCCGTATTAATAATACTCCGATGGTAAGATATGATCTTAGTAGAGCCGTATATAAGTGGCGTACAAAATTCTAGAATGCGCTCATCGGCAAACGTTTTTAGTATAACTTCAATACCAACACCGTTGATGTCACCTACTGTTACACCTATTTTAACTTTATCCATATGCTGTTTATCTATTTGGGTTAATTGAGCACTCAAACGCCTCCCATAGTCGGCGTGCATCAAAATAGTAAATCGCCGTTCCTTAAACGTATTCTATGGTCAGTCGCCTGACTACTAGTTAATATCCGAAAAGCGGCAGAGACATCTATTTCTTTATTTTATTTGTTCAGATACTCACGAATAGAACGAGTTTAGTGAAACGCTAGTTCTATATCCATAGTTTCTTCTCCGTTTGCTATGTTAGCAAGCAGACAAAAGTAATCGAACTTTATAGCAAATAGAATATGAAAGCAAAAAAATCATATGGGCAGCATTTTTTAACGAGTGAAGCAATTGCGGAACGAATTGCTAATAGTTTACGGCTCACCGATCAATACGAAAATGTATTGGAAGTAGGTCCGGGACAAGGCATGTTGACAAAATACCTACTCGATGAGCCGTATGAACTACACGCTGTAGAAGCCGACCGCGACATGATCGACTATTTGAATACCCACTATCCTGCTCTTTCCGATCGACTACATGCCGCTAATTTTCTCCGCTTTCGCCCCGATGAGTTGTTCGGAGCCAATCCTTTTGCGATCATCGGTAACTTCCCTTACAACATCTCCTCCCAGATTCTTTTTAAAATGCTGGAGCACCGCCAGCAAGTGCCAGAATTAGTAGGTATGTTTCAGCGTGAAATGGCAGAACGTGTCGTAGCACCACCCGGCAATAAAACATATGGAGTCATCAGTGTTTTGGTACAAGCATTTTACGATGGCGAGTATTTATTTAGTGTAAAAAGGGGTTGCTTCAATCCTCCACCAAAGGTCACTTCTGCAGTTATCCGACTGACACGCAAACAGAACCAAGACTTGGGTTGTGATCCCAAACTATTCCGACAGGTTGTCAAACAATCTTTTGGTCAGCGACGTAAAATGCTACGCAATACGATGAAAAGCTTTATTGATGGCAGTGAATTATTGCAAGCTCCTTTCTTCGAACAGCGACCCGAACGGTTGAGTGTAGAAGACTTTGTACAGCTCACCAATTGGATAACAACTGCACAAAATGGATCAGATTGACCCTTTCCTTTTATAGTTTTATCTATATTTGATCTATTCAGCAATGGTTTGATAAATAAATCAGACTTTTTTTTAACTAATAATGCTACAATATGAAGAAAATTGAAGCAATCATTCGACTTTCTCGTTTCGATGAAGTTCGAGATGGTTTAGCTACCATTGGTGTCAACTTCTTTACGATGTCTAAAGTAGAAGGCTTTGGTCTAGAAGTAGGAGAAACGATGCGCTACCGAGGTAGTGAGTTCAACGCGAACCATGTCGCTCGTCTAAAACTAGAGATTTTAGCAGATGCTGACAGAGTAGATGACATCACAAAAACGATTGTCGAAACTGGACGAACTGGAGAGATCGGTGACGGCAAAATCACGGTTTATGAAGTACAACATGCTGTTCGTATCCGTACTGGAGAGGAAGGTATGCAAGCCATTTTACCGTCGAACTAAGATTTTTGTAGTGATTTGAGGCACTACTTTATCCAGATTCGTTCTAAGTACTTACATTTGCCACCCACCATTCACAACGAACTTTTTTATGCTCCGCATACCTATTTTGGCAAGTGAGATTAATAATTTGACCGATGCGCGCTATTTTGCCGCACGCGAAGCTACTTGGCTCTCTTTTTCACTCAATCAAACATCGGTTCAGCAAATCGCTGCTATTCAAGAATGGGTAGATGGCGTGACGATTGTACCTGCTTTTGAGACTGAAAGCGTAGATAACATCATCGAGCAAGCTACATTCCTAAACGCTAGTACCATCCAACTCAGCCCTTTCTACAACATGGACAGTCATGCTCAGTTGGCACATTTTGATATTATTCAGTTAGTACTCTTAGAGGAAACTACAGACTGGAACAACTTGGCTATCCTTATTCATCAACTCTCTTCTACTGCTACTTTCCTGCTCATTGATGGCTATAAAGCAAATATCAATTGGCAGGAGTTGACTACTGGGCAACGGCAGCAGCTGCAAAATTGGTGTTCTAAATATCCGATCATCCTAGGTCTACCTTTCAGTAGTGACGCTATTGATGATGTTCTACAATTAGAAGCAAAAGCCATCAATTTGAGAGGCAGTGAAGAGGAAAAAGTGGGATTTAAGTCTTTCGAGGAAGTAGATGAGATTCTAGATGCATTAGACATTGAGGATTAATTAAAGATGATGGACTTTAGACAGTAGATGATGGACTTGTTCCGAAAGTAGTCGTGAATTAAAAAAATATAGTTTGGCTAAAATTTATTCTGACAACCTTTATTAAGTACTAGTTTAGGCTCACAAAGGTGATCGTCTAGGCTATTCATTCTTATTCTCTACCTGTCAAGCTGATCGAGCATAGCTGTTTTTTCATGAAAGTATGCTGTGTTTTCTACTATTGATATGAGATCACATTTTTAATACCTCTCCCACGATCCGCTGCAACTCTGGCACTACATCCGCCTCAAACCACTTGTTCTTAGCATGCCAAAAGCGATTTCTAGGCGATGGATGGACAACTGGAAAATACTTTGGTAGATATTCTTTATACGATTCTACAGTCAATGTCAACGTTCGTTTGGCATCTTCCTTTAAATACGCTTTTTGAGCGTACCCTCCGATTAGTAAAATTAGCTGCACATTCGATAACTCACTCCAGATACGATCGTGCCATAGTGGCGCACACTCTTTGCGTGGTGGCAAATCTCCACTTTTTCCTTTTCCAGGATAGCAAAAGCCCATCGGCATAATCGCAAAGTGATTTTCATCGTAAAAAGTAGCTTCATCTACCCCTAGCCACGACCGCAAACGTACCCCGCTAGGATCTTGATAGGGAATACCACTTTTGTGTGCCAACAGTCCTGGTGCTTGACTGACTAATATGATTTTTGATTGTTTATTAAAACTGAAAATAGGCTTTGCACCTAGTGGCAAATGTGGCTCACAAAAGGTGCAACAGGATAGCTCCGATTTTAGCGTATCAATCATAAGGCGGCAGGTGTTAAGTACGTGAACCCAAATAATCGACACTTTCATTGACGGGCTAATTTTCCGTTACTCGGCGTTAGATTTTGCTTCCATAACCAGTTATGCAAGAAAAATCTGCCTTGATTAACGAAAAATTAGCTAGGTCAAAAGTGACGTTTATTTACATTCAAGTACTTAGCTGATAGATACCAAATGTTTATCCGCAGGGGTTGCACAACTACTGTATCTATCTGTATTACTTACATACAACTACAAATGTGCTTTTGAGGTCACTTTTAGTATCCAGTTTCTGGATCGTAAGTAGTTGAATTTATGGGTCTATCTGCTTATTAAAAACGAAAAAACGGAAGCTGCTTGCACAACTTCCGTTTTTCATTTCTATCATTATCCAGATAACCGTTCTACTAGTAGAACTTGGAGCGATTGTCTTCTATATCTGCGTACTTACGGAAACCCTGTACAATATTCGCACTCGCTTGATTACGTACATTGCCAGCGATAGATCGACGCAGTTGCGGTACATTTGCTGGAGATGTATTTTGTGGCTTGTTCGTTACTTTAATAACATACACCCCGTTATTCCCAACAAGAGGTGAAGAAACTGAGCCTACTTCACTGGTAAATGCGGTAGAAATCACTTTTGGTTCACTACCCAAACCTGGTAAGAAAGCAGAGGTGAAGTTCACACCTGAAGCAGTATCTACTTGAGTGCTATACTGAGAAGCAACTGCTGCCAAATCTTTACCGCTAATCGCCTCTTTGATCATCATTGCTTTTTTCTCATTGCGCACCGCATCTTCTATTTCCTCTTTCACTGCTGCCACAGTTGGCATTCCAGCTTTACGGATGCTCTTTAAAGCAACCACTACAAACTTATCGGTATAGAAGTTGACATCATTTTGGAAAGCATATGCTTGAGGTGAAACATCGCCTACATCTGATCTGGAACTGAACGCCCACTTGACAATGTCTCGTGAATTTTGGTTGCTACCCAGGTCACCTACAGTATAGTCATTAGTACCTATACCGTCCGACGTTTGGACTTCCAAGTTATTGTTTTCCGCAGCTGCTTGCAACATAGCTTCGCGTGTGTCGTACTCAGACGCAAACTTTAACGCTTCTTGATTTACGGCGTTTTCAGTAGCGTTACTTGGCACGATCGGCTCAGTGATGTAACCTACTTGAATTCCTTCTTCATTGCTTATGTACTTTCTACCCGTTACTTCCACTAAATGCAACCCAAACTGTGTAGCGATAATATTTAGCTCGTTTGGTTCAGCATCATAAAAAATTAGGTTGTTGAACGCAGGTACCATTTGACCTGGAGCTGCATAGCCCAAATCGCCGCCCTTATCTTTTGTACCATCTGTACCGAACTGTGCGGCTAGTTCTGCAAAATCAGCCTCACCAGCTTCGATCAAATTTTTCAGGCTATCTAGCGTCTGAAATGCTTGTACCATGCCAGCTTGATCTTGTGCAGGGATCAGAATATGACGAGCTTCCACAGAGTCTGGAATTATTTTTCGATTCAGGACTTTCGCTAGTTTGAAGGCATTATCTTCTTCATAAGGACCATAGACGCTACCCGCAGCAAGATTCATCAATGTATCTGCTATGTCTGCTGGAAGACCGTCTTTTTTATAGTATACTGCATCGAATGTACTATAGTTTCCACTTAGAAAAGTAGTATCATTATCTGTTTTCTCAAATTCAGCAGCGACCTTCAACACTTCTTCCCGGATCTCTGCAATATCCGCTTCCGTTGCTTCTACTGGAAAAATAACGTAGTCCACTTTACGCGTCTCTTCGTCTGTTTCATAGAGTGCACGATTCTCACTTAAATAGTTTTCATAATCGCTATCTGATAATTGCACACTTGCGTTGTCAATCTCGTCGAAAGGAATCTGTACGTAAGCAAAGTCGACTTGCGCATTTTGGTCATTGCTGACCATTTCTACCTGCCAAGTGGGTGCATAGATAGATTTCGCTACTAGACTACCTAATTTCTTTTTCAGCCGATCTACTCGAATTTCTTTTTGCTGATGTGCCCAAAACACCCGCTGTTCTGGATTCGTGAACGTGTTATTGGCGATAGCATCGCGGTAGCTATTTAAGCGTGTTCGGTCTACTTGAAAGGTGGAAGGGTCCCGAAAACGTGACTCTATAATTGGACTTAAATTATCACCAAACTGCAACTCTTGTAATTCTTCTGTACTCACACCTAGTCCAATTTCTTCTGCCTCCTGTGAGATCAAAGCCTCATCCACAAAGTAGTTCCAAACAAAGTCACGTTGATTGAATGCGTTATCTGCATTGAACAGACGCTCTACACCATTAAATTCTTGGTAGCTTACTTTTCGTCCCTCTATATCGGCGATAGTATTGGCGTTACTACCAAATACACTTTGCTGACCTGATGTCATGTCCATGATGATGAAGCCTCCCAAGCCCAATGCTAACAGGGCGACCAGTAGCCAACTATTATCTCTAATTTTTCCAATTAATGCCATTCTCCGCTTCTATTTTTTGTTGCCCCTCGTCAGCACGTGAGTAGGGCATTGTACATAGTCTAATGCTTCGAACTAGTGTTCGATTTTTTTAAAGAAGCGCAAAAGTAATTCCTTTGGGTTTCAATTCATAAAGAATTAGCAAAAATTGTAGATTGCAGGAACGTGGATAGTAGTTTATGGCTTAGTAGCTACCCGTTGACAACATGACTAGTGTGCAAGCGTATTCTGTTTCTATACCTTTCTCTCTTGCTCTTTTTACTAAAACGGGATTTTCTGTGCCTGGATTGAAAATGATACGGCGAGGCTGTAATGATAAAATATAGTCATAGTAGTCTTCTTGCCGTTGAGGATTTAAGTAGAGCGTTACAGTATCTACTTTTTCTAAGCTAGGGCGATCATTAATAATATCAATATCGGCTACACTCCCTTTTTTGATCCCTATAGGGATGACTTCCTCACCGTGATTTTTGAGTCGATGAATGGCAGAATAAGAAACTCTAGCAGGATTGGTAGAAGCACCAAGAACGACTGTTTTTGACATAACTTGACTGTATTCGTTGATGAGGTAACGGTAGTAGAAACACTGTTTGTCACTCAATAAAAGTGTTCTATGGACAATTACCTGAATAAGATGATTACTATTGCATTTCAGCAATTTTCACTCGAAGCAAATATTAACTGTACTTAAATCAGTTTTATAGAAGGTAGAATACAAACATCTTGTAGCTACAGATGTTTGCTTTGAAAAATAATCACGTTCTTCATATCTCCACTCCTCATCTAGCTAAACACATCCCTACTTTTCTTACATGCTACCGAAATATATCGTATTTTTGGAGCATAGTACTCAAACCAACTTATACTTGCCATCTATATGTTCACGAAAAAAATATACCCAAGTGAAATCACAAGACAAGAGCTGGATCGCTACTTGGATATGGGTTGGTATAGAATGGGACAGGGCATATTTACGTGTCACTTTCTATCTTTTGGTGAGCATATTTATTCAGCCTTATGGTTGCGACTGGATTTGACTGATTTTAGTTTCAAAAAAAGTCAACGCCGCTTGTTCCGCAAGAACAGCCACTTTAAAGTGAAGATCAGACCCGCCCAGATCAATAGGAAAAAAGAAGATCTCTATCAAAAATACCGTTGGCATAGCTTTAAGGGCAACATCTCTATCAGTCTGCGCGACTCTCTGCTCGATGGCAAACGTTACAATATCTATGACACACTAGAATGTTGTTTGTACGACGGAGATAAGCTAATTGCTGTTAGTTTTTTCGATAGAGGTGAAGAGGCGTTGGCGAGCATCATGGGGATGTATGATCCTGACTATCAAGAATTTAGCTTAGGCTATTTTACAATGTTGATGGAGATACAGTATGGTTTGGCAAACAATTATAAGTACTACTATCCAGGCTATATTGTACCAGGCTATCCTCGTTTCGACTACAAAGCACGTATTGGAGACGTGGACTATCTGCAAATTGTTTCTGATGAGTGGTTGCCTTTCCAAGAAGCGGAAATATCTGACTATCCGCTACAACATATGGCGAAACGGCTGGAAGCTCTGCAAAAGGAGTTGAAACGATATGGAATTTCAAGCCGAATCTACTTCTATCCTCTTTACGAAACGCACATTTTCTCGTTTTGGGAAATTGATTATTTAAAATATCCTGTCTTCCTTTGGTGTGATACGCCTAATGGTTCTTCCGAATATTTGTTAGTGGTCTACGACTTGTCTAAGCAAACTTTTCTACTTATTCAGTGTGAGCTACTAGGTAAGTTGCCTGTCTTTTTAGAAGAATTATTCGAAGACAGAAACGGTGAACAGCCCACTTTTTTGGAAACATTGGTGGTGAAGCATACAATAGTCATTAAAGAACATACGAAGGCTTTTGCTTTATCGCTTTCTAAATTAAAGCGACTTCGCCGATTCAAGTAGGTAATTGTCTGTTTCTTACATCTAGTCCTATTACCTCTTTCGACTCTTCCGTACGTCAATAGAATTTACTTCCTATCTATAGTCGCAACAATCCACTGTTCCACACGTACAAAGAACTATATGAAACCTCCCATTTCCTCGCTAGTTGTTGAACAAATCACCAGAGTTATGAAAAACAAATTATACATCCTCTGCATATGTTTGAGTAGTCTTTCCTTTTCTGCTACTGCTCAAGATATTCACTTCTCCCAATTTTATCATTCGCCATTGAACTTAAGTCCTGCATTGACAGGTGTGCATAGTGGTGATATTCGGTTCACAGGCAATTATCGCTCGCAGTGGGAAAGTGTAGGTGTAGACTATATGACATTCTCCGGTGAGCTGGAGCGCAAGTTTTATATAGATGGCTTACGCAATAGTTACTTTGCCGCAGGTTTATTAATCAACTACGATCAAGCAGGTGCTTCTAAACTGAGTCGCACAAATATTGGTATCTCATCGGCTTACTCCTTACAACTATCTCCTACCTTTTTCTTAACTGCTGGCGCACATATAGGCATCAATCAGCGTGCTTTTGACACTCAGGATTTGACCTTCGATCAGCAATTTGACGGGGAGCAATTCAACAATAGCTTGCCTCGTGAAGCATTTGACAATACTTCGGTAGCCACTTTGGATTTGGGTGTAGGATTGAATCTACGACTACAGGCTCCCGATGCCAACCCATTAACTAAACGCAGTAAAGTAGATTTTGGCTTGGGTCTGCATCGACTGACAACCCCCAAGGAGGGCTTCAACTTAAGGGAAGATATTGAGCTACCGATGCGCTTCTCACCTTATGTTTTAGGCACATTGATGTTGAGTCCAGCTTTTGATCTAGAAGTACGCGCGACTTCTCAATTTCAAGGTCAATATAGAGAAAATGTGATAGGTGGTGGTGCAAAAGTATTCATCAACCGAAAGCCTGCGCGAGAACTAGCTGTCCTATTGGGCGCGTCTTATCGCTTCGATAGTTTTGGGGATGCAATGATCCCACACATTGAATTTCATGTGCAGCAGTGGCTATTAGGATTGAGTTATGATGTGAATGTATCCGAATTTCAAGTGGCATCAGATCGGCGCGGTGGCGTGGAAGTAGCATTGCGTTATTTGTTTACTACGGTGAAGCCACCCGAAGCAACTAAAGTTTGTCCGATTATATGATGAGCAACTGATTAAAAGACGCATATTCAACAAGTTATTGGCGTGACGCAGCTACCATTGCTACGTCAAATAGTATCTATCCTACTGTAGTTAAGCCCGTTGCTACATTAGGATAAACTAGTATTAAACGTAGAAGATAAAGTGAAATCAAACTTAATAGATGGAGATGTACTTATATTAGTACTTACCTACTTGTACTATAGCTGAATTGCAGCTATACGTCGTTTCACTTTCACTCTGAGAACAACACCATTGCTGTTGCGTACACATTAGTTTTTGGTTAGTCGATTGCGTACTTTTCTTTTTATTACCGCAGAAAAGCTCGCTTTGACCCGTAGAAGACTGATTTTACTCAACTGCTGTTGCATAAAATACAATTTATAAAAATTCCTATGCGTTAGGAATGTGAGAAAACTTTTACACTGAACATATATAAGAAAAACATTAAGTATGAACAAATTAGCCTTCCCTATATTAACTGCGCTTTTGTTACTCACCCTTCCTAGCATCGGTCAGAAATACAACTACGGTAGTAGTATGGCTGGAAATACGTTAAAGCAAATCGTCAAATCCGCTGAAGATGCTATGGCAGTCAAGGACTATTATACTGCTATGATTCGCTACAAACGCGCTCGTGAAATCAAACCTAAGTCAGTGGAATATGCTTATGGCTATGCAGAAGCAGCACGTCAGGCACTGTCCTTCGCGCGAGCAGAAGAAGGCTATTCGGATGTCCTCAATATGCGCGAAGAGGGAAGCTATCCATTGTCAGAATTCTGGTACGCCAATATCAAGCAACTTTTAGGCGATTATACTGCCGCGATTACTTCCTATGAAGCATTCATAGCAGGAGAAGAAGGAAATGAGGACGTGCCTACTTATTACTTACAACGTGCGCGTAAAGAAATAGCAGATAGTCGGTGGTCGCGTGATATTGCTGAAGAACAACACAATGTAGAAGTTAATCATATTGGTGATGAAATCAATACGCCCAATAAAGAATTTGGTGCATTTATTGTCGGCGACACTTTATTTTATTCTTCTCTGAGTTACGAAAGTCGTCAGGACAATCAACCAACTGAACGAGCATACTCGCGCATCATGTACTCTGTGAATGGTGAAACAGGTGTGCAACTAATGGATGAAGTGAATGACACGACTCGTCATACCGCGAATCTGGCTTATAATGCAGATAAAAACATTAAAGTATTTACGCGTTGTGAGTATCAGGGCGAGCGTTCTGTTATTGTTCAGTGCCGCATCTATATGCAACGTCTCAACGAAGACGGAAGTTGGAGTAAGCCCACTTTACTCCCTGAAACGATCCAGCAAGAAGATTACACCTATACACACCCAAGTATTGGGACGCACCGCGATAGTGGAAAAGAGTATTTGTACTATGTGAGCGATCAGGAAACAGGTAGTCAAGGAAAATTAGATGTTTGGGTCGTAGAAGTGATGGCAGACGGCTCTTTTGGTACGCCCGAAAATATGAGTGATATCAATACCATAGAAAATGAGGTGTCTCCATTTTTCCATACACCTACACAAACTCTGTATTATAGTACAGAAGGAAAACTAGGATTAGGTGGTTTTGATATTCATAAAACGCGTAGACAAAATGGCGAATGGACGGAGAGTGAGAATATGGGTAAGCCTGTGAACAGCAGCTTGAACGATATTTCTTTTACGCTGAACGATGCAGGCGATAAAGGCTATTTTGCTTCTAATCGGAAAGGCTCACAGTTTCTGGATAAAGAATTTGAATTGTGTTGCGATGATCTGTACAAAGCAGAGTTTGATATTAAAGTAGAACTACTCGTCAGTACATTCGACAACATATCACGTGCTATGTTGGAAGGTGTGACAGTTCGTCTTTTGGAAATGCAAGACGATGGAAATATCACAGAAATTGCGAAGCTAACGAATCCTGAAGGCAACGACTTTGTGTTTTATGCAGAGCGTGGCAAACGCTATATGTTAGAGGGGACGCGCCCAGGTTATGTACAGCAAATGGAAGAGTTTAGTATTGGATTGGAGGCGCCAGATCAATTGACACAGGAAATTTACTTGAACCCAATTGTAGTCGATCTACAAGCTCTGACGTATGATATGGATACAGAAGAGCCGTTAGCTGGCGTGACTGTTCAAATCATCGAGGTGAAGGCAGATGGTACAGAGGAAGTCGTTCAGGAACAATTCAATGACTTTGGCAATGACTTCAAATTTCCGTTAGAGATCGATAAGACGTATGTCATCAGAGCAACGAAAAGCGGATACAAGCCACTAGAAGACTTACAATTGAGTACAAATGACTTGCAACAACCAGAAACGTTTTTGGCAGAACTGTACTTGAAGCGGACATCTTTTGGGGATTATTTGCCTCTTGATTTGTATTTTGACAATGACTATCCAGATCAAGATTCTCGTTCTCGGACGACGAATACAGACTATGCGTCTACAGTCGATGACTATTACGATAGACAGAATGAATACAAAACATTCTACACTGGACCAATGAACGAAGAGGAAGCCTATCTGATGAAAGAGCGTTACGATGCGTTTTTTGATCGGGAGGTAAAAACTGGCTATGACAACTTGAAAGAGTTTGCTATCGCTTTACAACCTTTTTTGGAAAGAGGAAACGAAATTACATTACATTTAAAAGGCTATGCGAGTCCCCGTGCGGATAATGCGTACAACTTGAGCTTAAGTTCGCGCCGTATCATGAGCATTGAAAATTTCTTCCGTTCGTACGAAGGAGGCTTGTTCATTCCATACATCGACGGCGGGCAGTTGTCATTTGAGCGATCACCATTTGGTGAACAACGGACTAACTTCTTCCAGGATTTATTGGAAGATGAGCGGGAATCCATCTATAGTCTAGGAGCATCTCTAGAACGTCGAGTGGAAGTAGAAGAAGTAGAAATACGCTTGAATGATGAGAATAGTCGCGCGAAATCATTTAGTGCGAAAGGAGAAGGAAAGAGATAGTCTCCTTATATTTGAAATAGCTCCACTTGAGAATGGTGAGTACCATAGCTGTTGGGAGAGATGCGAGATACATTAGATTCACCTTTGAAGCTGTTTGATGAATTATAAATTAAGATATGCCTTGGGAGCAGTGGTCGCCGTACCACTACTCCCAATTTTATTTTTACAAGGCAAACAAATCAGGCGGCGCGTTCCTAAACTACCTGAAGCAAAAATACCTCAAGGGGAAGTTGGGGATGAGGATGCTCCAAGATTTCGCGTCTTATTTATTGGTGAAAGCACCCTAGCAGGGGTAGGAGTCGATACGCACGAAAACGGATTTGCAGGCAGTTTTGCACGCGCTTTGGCAACCGAGTATCATTATCGAGTCGATTGGAAAGTTTATGCACGCAGTGGTTATACATTGGAGAAAAGTCGTCAAAGACTACTCCCTCAGCTAAAGCGAGAGATAGCTGATTTAGTTGTCATAGGGACTGGCGGCAACGATGCATTTACGCTTAACCGACCTAAACGATTTGGACAACAAACTGATGCCTTCATTCTTGATGTGCGTGCGTTATTCCCAGATGTTCCTATCGTTTTCACAAATATGCCACCTATCAAATCTTTTCCTGCCTTCACTGCATCTATCCGTTATGTATTGGGCAATCTGGTGGAAATTTTAGGCCAATCACTTGATGAAGTCGTCCAGCGTCACTCCAATGTGTTTTACAACAGCGAATTAGTCGATACTCGAACATGGCAGAAACGATGGAAGGTGGAAGGAGAACTAGATGACTTCTTTAGCGATGGGGTGCATCCTGCGCCTATCACCTATCAAGTTTGGGGAAAAGATATGGTGCGCTTCATCAGTCAAGAGAATATAGTTGCTGATAGATCCAATTTGTAGTTGCAGGTCACATAATCTGTAGTGCCTTGATTATTTGCATTCTATCTGCACTAAGGAACGACCTTCTACTTTTTCAAACCGAAATTGGTATATCTGAAAAGATATAGTGACCTTTGCACATCAATTTAGAATTTAACTCCGCCGAAAAACAACAATATGAGTCAACGCAAGAAAAAAGTAATCGTCACAGATACTACTAACGCTAAAAATACAGTACGCAGACGTGCTACTACCAGTAAAACAACGACGCGTAAAGTCGTGAAAGAAAAAACACCACTACTTTTCGATAAAAGTAACTATGCTTGGATGGCATTGGGTGCTGGTCTGATCGTTATAGGTATGTTTTTGATGAGTGGTGGAGATATGCCTTCTCCTGAAGTTTGGGACGATGACATCATTTATAGCGGTCGCCGTACGATTTTGGCACCCATTGTTATTCTGTCAGGCTTAGGGATTGAAATATATGCGATCTTTAAGTAACTTATCATATCTGTGTGATTGTAAGTAGTAAGACCGTCATCCACCTATCTGAAGGTCGATTCGCGCTGTGTGCATTGAGTTTACGTTTGAAAGCATATATTCTAACTAATCTCGCTGATAGAGGCGTTTTCCTTCTTTTCATGGCAACTATTTGTTTTGAAACGTTGTCCACCGTTTTCCGTATCAGTTAAAAGCATATCTGTTCTGAATGACAGAATCGACCTAGCATCTAACACCTATCTTCCATGAGTGAAATTTTGAGGGCTATCCTCATTGGCATCGTACAGGGCTTGACGGAGTTTCTTCCTGTCAGTAGTAGCGGACACATTGAGATCGGGCAGGCACTTTTGCAGCTTGATTACGCGCAGTACGAAGATCAGTTTTCAGTTGTGCTTCACGCCGCCACTGCTTTAAGTACGATCATTGTTTTCTGGAAAGACATCGTTCAGATTTTGAGTGGTCTTTTTTCGCGTCCTACCCAACCTGAAGGTGGACTAAACGAATCATGGCTATTTTCCTTAAAGATTGTGTTGTCTATGATCCCAGCGGCAGTAATTGGGCTGGTGTTTGAAGAAGAACTTTCTGCGCTATTTGATGGGCGAATTTTACTAGTGGGCTGTATGCTATTATTAACTGGTGCGCTTCTTTTTTTAGCTGATCGGGCTAAACACACAGATCGTAAAGTCAATTTTGGTCATGCTTTATTAATTGGTTTTGCACAAGCTATTGCCATTTTACCTGGTATCTCTCGCTCTGGAGCTACTATTTCTACCTCCGTTTTGCTAGGTATAGACCGAGAGCAGGCAGCTCGTTTTTCGTTTTTAATGGTTGTTCCGCTCATTTTAGGTAAAATGGCAAAAGACATTTTGGATGGTAAGCTAGATGCGTCTAGTGAACTGTTGTTGCCTTTCGCAGCGGCTTTTGTTGCGGCTTTTTTGACTGGTTTGTTTGCTTGTCGTTGGATGATCCGCATCGTTAAAAATAGCCAATTGAAGTACTTTTCCTATTACTGCTTTGTGGTAGGCTTTTTGGCGATTGGGGCGGCGTTGATGACTAGTGCCTAGAAAAGAAATTGATGTATAGAAACTTTTGATTTTTTACCCAGATGATACGACAACTGTAGTTACTATTGTAGGCTTCCTTAAATTTCAAAGATCCAGACAGATCATTTTCCGTTTACCTCATTCTTCATTAGGTAGTAATCTATCGCTTGGCTTCTATGGCAGGTTCATCTGTCGTTGTGCCTTCATCTGTTGGTTGGCATTGCCAAAGTATAAAAAGAGTCAGTAACAAAATGAAGACGTGCTTCATTGGTATTCGTTTCGTTGTTGTATGACTTTGAGTGAACAAAAATGCCAAAATTTCTCAACTTTGCTGAATGTTGTCTATTCTCATTCCCATCTACAATTTTGATTGCCGCCAATTGGTGAAAGATTTAGTAGTACAAGCCCAACTACTCACAGCACCTATCGAAATTGTCTGTTTAGACGACGCTTCAAGTGAAAATTTCCGTGTACTCAATCAAGAAGTTGAAACATACGATGCCATAGTCACTTACGATTATCTACCCAGAAATGTAGGTCGATCGAAAATTCGGAATCTATTAGTTCGACGCGCGCGCTACAGTCATGTCCTTTTCATGGACTGTGATGCAGGAGTACCAAATGCTGGGTTTTTAGCTAATTATTTGCCATGTTTACAACCTAACTTGGTCGTGTGTGGTGGTCGTTGCTATCAACTGGAGTCCCCTAAAGATAAGGCACTTCTATTGCATTGGACAGTCGGGAATGCGCGTGAGCAGATCAGTGCGCAACGACGTAGCCAGAATCCTTACCATAGTTTCATGACGAATAATTTTGTGGCACCTACTACTCTGTTTCGGCAGCTATCCTTCAATGAGAAACTCACACAATATGGGCATGAGGACACGCTTTTTGGACTGGCACTAAAAAAGCAAAAACTAGCTATTGCACACATTGACAATCCTTTGTATCATATTGGTTTAGAAGACACCAATGCGTTTTTGAGAAAAACCGAACAGGCACTAGAGAATCTGGTCTATCTTATTCAAAACGACTATCCAGTCGAAACTCGTCTATTGCAGCTGTTCTGGCAATTGAAGCAGTTACGCTTACTTACCGTTTTCCTGCATTCATTTCGAACAGTGCGACCTCATCTCCTACGACAACTTTGTGGTGATACACCTTCCCTGTTTGTTTTTGATGCTTATAAGTTAGGCATATTTATTGAAAAGTATGTAGCTTCACAGTAATAACAAACTATGGAAACGATCGTACAATACCTCCGTGACTTTACGTACCTCTTTTTTCCCAAACTCTGCTATGCTTGCGGTGAGCGACCTATACAAAGCAAGGACATTTTATGTGCTACTTGCACTTACGAACTTCCCATACAAGACTACTACCAAGATAGAGATAATGAGCTTCTGCATTTTTTTGAGGGACGCGTCCATTTAGCTACTGCCACCGCAATGTATACTTTCACAAAAGGTGGACGTGTACAAAAGTTAATTTATCAACTGAAGTACAATAATGTTAGAAATATAGGTGTACAACTCGGCAGACGACTGGGAAAGAAGATACTACAAACACCTCATTTTCAAACTGTTGATGTGGTTGTACCTGTTCCACTACATCCTCGAAAGTTACGCAAACGTGGCTACAATCAGAGCGAAGCTTTCTCGGAAGGACTGGCTCAAAGTCTACAAAAAAAACATCTACCAAATGGGCTTCAACGCATTCGTCATGGTAAAAGCCTAACGCAAAAAAGTAGGCAAGAACGCTTCCAAATTATTGAACACGCTTATCGAGTGCGTGATGTCGCAGCTCTTTCAGGAAAACATATTTTATTGGTTGATGATGTACTAACCACAGGCGCGACCATTGAGGTATGCGCGCGCGCCTTACTAGCATTACCAAATGTGCAGGTGAGTGTAGCGGTCATTGCAAAGGCAGTTTCTTAGAACTTAATAGCGAGGGGATGCTCACCTATAGGTAAGTATGCCTTAACTAATCAACACAGTTAAACGGTTAATTTTTCATAGAATCGACTGCGAAACTTATTTAACTGCACTCAGATAATGACGGAAATTCGACACCTTTCAGACCGTTGATAACGGCACGTTGTTTTCATTTAAAAACTTCTCTGTTTTAGCATGTTCTACTTTGTTGATGAACTTCTCCGCTTCATGTTTATCTCTCACAACTTTTGCCACTGTAAAACAAGAAGTAATACTGAATAAGTAGGACATTCCTAAAAATCCTTTAGTCGCAAGATCAGTGTCGATATAGATTAATCCAATCCCCATGCCGACAAACGAGATGACGAATGCAATCCAAGACATGGTATAAAATGATTTGGAGTTTTGATTTTCATAAATATAGCTAGACATAACGTATTCATTTAGGTTACTAAATTTTACGCCTGCAAACTGTTATGAATTTTAGCCTTACTATAAAGTGATCGACGAAACTATCTATTTGGTAGATAAAAGATATTAGAAGACCTCTGACTACCCTATCCGTTGTTCACTCTCCCTACCCTCTTTTCCGCTTATTATTTTTGTAGTCCATAAAAATATACTCACCCAATCCTTGCAAACTACTATAGAACGCTTTTCCGTTGTTCGCCATCGTGAATTGTTCCACGAAGCTCACCAAATACGGATCACGAGCAATCATAAATGTAGTAATCGGAATCTGTAACTTTCGACAGCGCGTCGCTAGGTTCAGTGTGCGATTCACAATTTTCCGATCGAGTCCAAAGCTGTTTTTATAGTACTTTTTTCCCTTTTTGATACAAGTTGGTTTCCCATCCGTAATCATAAAAATCTGCTTGTTTGGATTGCGTCGACGGCGAAGCAGATCCATAGCTAGTTCTAATCCAGCGACTGTGTTAGTGTGGTACGGTCCGACTTGTAGGTAAGGTAAGTCTTTCACTTCGATCTGCCAAGAATCATTCCCAAATACGATGACGTCTAGCGTATCTTTCGGATAGCGTGTTGTGATGAGTTCAGAGAGTGCCATCGCTACCTTTTTGGCTGGCGTGATGCGATCTTCACCATATAAAATCATGGAGTGCGAAATGTCAATCATCAAAACGGTACTCATTTGACTTTGATAGAAGGTTTCGTGAACTTCTAAATCATTGTGCGTCAACTGAAAATCGTCGATACCGTGATTGATTTGTGCGTTGCGGAGCGTTTCAGATATGGCTAGTTTGTCCAAGCTATCGCCAAATTCGTAAGGGCGTAATTCAGCTGCTTGTTCATCACCACGTCCACCATACTTGGTGCTGTGATTACCGCGTTTCGACTTTTTGAGTTGTCCAAAAATATCATTCAGTGCTTGCTGACGCATCCCGATTTCGGTTTTCGGCGTCGGCACAAAATTGGGATTGTTTCTGTCTTGCTGCTGAATATAGCCGTTGTCAATTAAATCTTGAATGAAGTCTGCCATGCCGTACTCCTCATTCGTGATTTTATATTGTTTGTCCAGTTGCGTTAGCCAAGATAAAGCTTCACTCACATCCCCCGATGTATAGATGAGTAGTTCTTGAAACAACTTCAATAGTTCATCAAAAATTGAGCCTTCTTCGCCAGGTACATATTCTGAAAATCGCCATCCGATCATAATTCGTATCCTCTTTATCGTTGAGTTAGTACAACAACTAAACACGGTGGGAGTTGTAAATTTATTTTTTGAATTCTCCCTTCCAATTCACAGGTCGGTCAAAAATAGGCGTTAAATTGTCTAACAGCACCGCTAGTTCTGCTTTTGTAATGGGACGTTCACGACTAAAGTTAGTCAGTTGCTGGCTCAACCAAAAATCTTCGTTCAGCTGAATACGCTTCCAGCTACTACTTTTTTGAATCTGCCATTCATTGATAACTTCAATAGCGTCCTGTACACTCAAAACTTCTTCGTCTGCTAACGCCATCGATTCTACAGCATCAAATTCAGCAAGTTGCTGTATAAATTTAGCCGCTGAAATAGTGGTATCTGGATAAAACCAAGTTTGGTTCGCCCACTTGTAAGGAATGCCTTTCCCACGTAAAATACCAGTTGCTCCAATACGCTGAATAGACTCGAAATGTGGATGAGTCGGTGATACATCAATGAAGGGCTGTAAATAGCCATTTGCTTTTAGTAATTGATCTTGCAATACTCGAATATTCACGTCTTTTGGAGCACTATTATCTTCAATACATAGGGCGGCTAACAGCCCTGCCACCTGCCCAATTTGAATAATGACGGGTTGCAAACGCGACGAGCCATTGACGATATTACTCACGGAAATCGCCTTGTCTGCGATAATTAAATCATCTACACCTTCTGGAATCAATGCACCCAGAGGAATATTGAAGGAAGGTACTTTTGGAAAGTCGATTTCGGGGGCGTCTGGTCGTTCGTAATGATGGTGGTCGATTGGATAGTCGCCTACTGCAATTCCCGTTCGGTATAGTGAATAATTATATGGTTGAAGTAGATGGTTGACATTCAGACGCACTAATCCGTCAATACGTCGCCCTTCCCGATGGTAAGGCATCAATGGAAAACCATCTTCGCTAGGAAACTCATCTTCCGCAATTCCCAGCTCCTTAAAGCCTAGCTCGTGCTGTATGTAGTAAACGAATTGCAGCGTTTTGTTTTTTGCTTCCTCCAATGCTGCTTCGCGTTCTTGGCGATTCATGTCGATGATATTTACATAGTAATCGTTGCCTTTGAGTGGCCAATTAATCATGTATTTATCATTCGGTAGTTTGCCATAATTCAGCATGGTCGGACAAGGATGTGGCTTGGCGGTTTCATCTTCGCAACGAACTGCGCAAGCACAGTCGAACAAACTTGGATCGTAGTCTTCGGGTCGTTCGATTGTCTTATCTGCTCCTTCCCCAAAATCCTTCAAAATGATCGCATAGGTCATATCTTGAATAATGTCGTTGGCTTCTTCGGATGCTATCCCTTCACCACTTTCTGCTCGCGCTTCCATGCCTACATCAAAACTTGCCCCTACTTGTGCTGCCACATCACCTAGGTCAGTACCATCAACTAATATTTTTGCACTAATTTGTTGTCCATCAGTTAGTTGGACGTCCCAACGATTATCTGCCCGCTCAATACTTTCGTAGTCTTTTTCGAATAAGATCGTTAGATTCTCCTCCTTTCTAGCTATTTGTTGCCAATATTCATTTCCAACACTCGGCTCAAATTGCGTGTTGCTAACCCAACCTGTGAATAGTGCTTCTTCGCCGCCATAATGCTTGCGTAATGAGTCTCGAAATTCGCCCCATAATCCAGCAGGTAGTCGATGATTGCCGTCTGTTGCACTGACACCTGCGGAAGTGAGCATCCCGCCTAGCCAAGGTAAGGAAGTGACTAAAATTGTATTCGCACCACTGCGAGCAGATTGAATGGCTGCACTGGTAGCACCTGTGCCGTCTCCGAGGATGAGTACGTCGGTTTGGAGGGGTTCATTTTCGGATTGGCAATTGAGGGTGAATAGCAGAATGAAGAGTAGAAATCGGTGGTTCATTGTGTTTTGTATTGGATGTTTTTTTACCGCAAAGACGCTAAGGTTTTCGCAAAGATCGCTAAGTTTGACTTGCTTTGCGTACCCTGTGTATTCGACCGCGCCCTTGCGGTTCAAGCTTTCTTGTGGTACATCTTTTATTAACCGCGCCCTTGCAATTCAACAAATCATTACAACACCCCACTCCGAAACTGCTCCGCCGCATAATCCACCGCTCGCGCCGTCAATGCCATAAACGTCAACGACGGATTTTGAACGCCAGTAGTGGTCATACAAGCACCATCCGTAACAAAGACGTTCTTACATTGATGCAACTGATTGTATTCATTCAATAGTGAAGTTTCAGGATCTTTCCCCATTCGAACACCACCCATGATATGAATATCCAATCCAGGTGCTTGTTGGCTGTCTTGTCGTACAATGTCTGTGCAACCTGCTGCTGCTAACATATCTTCACCTTGCTCGAAAAAGTCAGCGAGCAGCTTTTCATCATTTTCGTCATAACCGACAGACGTCACCAATTGAGGGATACCCCAAGCATCACGTTGTTCGCTACTCAGTCGAACGTGGTTTTCATACTTTGGAACGGTTTCCCCTTGCATCATCATATAGACTCGCCAATCACCTGGTTCACGCAGTTGATTTTTGTAGGCAGCTCCGATCTGTTCACCCTCTACTGCCCGCGACCAATTTGCGCGATCTGCTCCATAGAAAACCATGTAACCACCTTGAAAGTCAGTATCCTGTTGGTTGAGATTTCTAAAATTGGGAAGCATGACAGAAGTAGGACGCCTGCCATAGACCGTTTTATCCAGAAGTCCAGGATATGTTGCTAATAGAGTACCTCTGTAGTTGTGAAAAGCGACGTATCTGCCTAGCAATCCATTGTCATTTCCTAGACCATTCGGGAAGCGATCAGAGATAGAATTGAGTAGGAGCAGGTTGGTATTTAGACAAGCCGCGTTGACAAATATAATGCGTGCGAAATACTGTCTCTTTTCTTTCGTGATTCGATCAACGACCTTTACTCCTATCGCTTTTTGCTGCGCATCGTCGTAGATAATGGATTCCACCACAGCATCCGATTGCAATGTCAAATTACCTGTTTTCTCTGCCCAAGGCAAGGTGGAGGCATTGGAACTAAAATACGCCCCATAAGGACAACCGCGATAACATAAATGTCGAGCTTGACATTGCGCTCTACCCTGCTCTCGATGAATGTCTTGCGGCTCTGTCAGATGCGCACAACGACCAATGACGAAACGTCGATCTGGGAAAGTATTCAGTATTTTATCGCGTATTTCTTTTTCGGCTACATTCATCTCCCAAGGTGGCAGAAACTCACCATCGGGCAGTGTTTCTAATCCATCTTTGTTACCACTGATGCCAACAAACCGTTCCACATGACTGTACCAATCCGCAAGATCGTCGTACCCAATCGGCCAGTCCGCATAGCCGTATTTACTAGGATTATCGAATTCGTACTTGCTCCAACGCTGCGTTTGTCGTGCCCAAATGAGCGACTTTCCGCCGACTTGATAGCCCCGAATCCAGTCCAATGGCTTTTCTTGCACGTAAGGATGCTCCTCATCTTTGACAAAGAAGTGTTTAGTGCTTTCGTCATAGGCATAGCAACGATTGACGACTGGGTTTTTGAGTTCTTCTTCGTATGGGATACGATTCCGATTTGGGAAATCCCACGGATTTTTGAAAGCCGTCGGGTAGTCTTGTACATGTTTCACCTCTCGACCACGTTCTAATACCAGCGTCTTTAGTCCTTTTTCACATAGCTCTTTGGCAGCCCAACCACCGCTAATTCCTGACCCGATGACGATGGCATCAAATGTGTTATTTTCGTTTTGCATAGTTGTTTGTTTATTTGCTTACGGACGTACGAATGAATTCATACGCTTTTGTTATCGCTCTCCCACTCTCCCACTCTCCTACTCTCCTACTCTCCTACTCTCCCACTCTCCCACTCTCCTATATAGCCCAAGCTCCTTCTCCTTGTTCATACGGATAGTCACCCACAAATTTGCCAGGAACAGCTTCGTAACGCAAAGCCTCTGTCGCCCCTACTTCAGAAGTAAAGTAAGCAAATAGAATCAAGTCTTTCAATAGTTTGAAATAGTGTGGCGAAGCAGCATCTGTCGTCAAGCGTTTGCTTTCATCGTCTAGTTCTACTAGTAAGTCGTGTTGCGCTTCGGTATTCAGTCGAAGGAAAGATTTGCCAGTGGCTGCTTTGATGCGCTCTCTGAATAGACGCAATCCCGAGGTAAGTATTTCTTTTTGCTGAGGTGATAAACCTTTGGCAGCAAAGAAGTCGATGAAGTGTGCTACGTTTGCTGCTTTTGCCCCGCCAGATTCTGGTGTTTCGGGTAAAATAACTTCTCCGATCTGATTGATCAGTTCAATATTTTTTGACTCGAAGAAAGTGGCTACGTAGTCATCTGATTGGCAACTGGCTAATAGGTTAGGTAAGAGCAATCCACCGCCGACGCTAATGGAAAGAGCAGTGAGTAGTTCGCGTCTGTTCATTGTTGTTTTGTTTGCTTGATGGCTAAAGATAATAGTTTTGGTGAAAATAAGAAAGACTAATCCACCGCTATGAGCTTAGTGATTTGTGAATTATCGAGCAAGAAAATCGACACTGCTGTAGTCGTCGGTTTTGTAATATTTAGGGTATGTATCCAATCGAATATGCAGCCAGATAACGCCTAAACCTGCTGTATTTAACCAAATCACTTGTTTGTGATTTAGTTCTTCCAAGACTACTTTTCCTACTTGCTCAAAAACAGCAGCTATCTGTGCCGAACTGCCAAGTTGGATAAAGCGTCCAAGGTGATTGTAAGTATTGGCTTTGGATTGTTTAGTTGGAACAACGAGTCGCGCGTCGTTGCCTAGATTTTGAAAGTCGACGACTAAATCAGTCGTATGAATATATTTCTGAAAGGTGTGTTCATCGACTGAAAGTTGCTCCAATAGTCGACTTCGTTGAACGATGCATTCGTAAGGCAAATCTAAATAGGATGAGCGCAACGCTGGGTGTTCCCAACAGAAGGCTGGGAAGCCGCTATCTTTTAGTGTAGTTGTGTAAAAGAGGACAAATTCTGGACTGGATTGCCAAAGCTGAAAAACAGCTCGAAAGGAAAGTGGTTGATTGGATTGATATATTTCGTATCGAACAATGTCTGCTGATACAACTTCTCGGCGACTGGTATATGCATCTATCAACTTGAAGTAGCATTTTAGAAAAAACGGCGAATACACATCCGCCGCTTTGGTTCACAATTGATCAGCTTGTTTTAAGCAATATGAACGCCGTTCAACGCTTCCACACCGCTCACTTCTGGGACATGACTGCGCAAGGTTTCCTCTACCCCTGCCCGCATCGTCATCACCGACATGCTGCACGCTTCGCAGTTGCCCAACCATTTGATTTGGACGATCTTATCCTCTGTGATATTGACCACTTCGATGTTACCGCCGTCGATTGCCAAATGCGGACGAATATTATCCAACGCTTGCTCTACGCGCTCTACCAATTGCTCTTTTTCCACTCCTGTCATAGCTGCTTGTTTAATGTTATTCAAAGATACAAAATTATCAGCTTTGTACATTCACCAACTCGGTCGGTGGTAGGTATTCATTCCGAATAGCCACTTGCTGTAATGTTTGTTTCGCAATTTTCATAAACGCGTCCGATTCTGGCGTTCCCTCTTTTAGTACCGCTGGTGTCCCTTCATCGCCCGACTCTCGTATACTCTGCACGATGGGCACTTGTCCCAATAGGATGGATTGACTTTTCTTCGCCAACTTTTTTCCACCCCCTTTTCCAAAGATGTAATACTTATTGTTCGGCAGTTCTGCTGGCGTGAACCATGCCATATTTTCCACAACCCCTAAAATAGGAACATTGACGTTCGGAAGTTGAAACATATTCATCGCTTTAATGGCATCGGCGACCGCGACTTCTTGTGGCGTCGTTACAATGACCGCTCCTGTGACTGGCACGCTTTGCACTAAAGTCAATTGCACATCACCCGTTCCAGGCGGCAAATCGACGACTAGATAATCCATTGGTTCCCAAAGCACTTCACTAATAAACTGCTTCACGACACCTGCCAAACGAGGACCACGCAACACCACTGCTTGCTCTGGCTCAATAATAAAACCAATCGACATCACCTGTATCCCATGCGCTTTCAAAGGCATCATTTTGGGTTGTCCATACAACTTTTGCACTTTCGGTCGTTGTCCTTGTAGCCCAAACATGGTAGGAATAGAAGGGCCATAGACATCTGCGTCGATGAGTCCGACACGTGCGCCTAGTTTTTGTAAGCCGAGTGCTAAATTGGTCGCCACAGTCGACTTGCCGACGCCTCCTTTTCCGGAAGCTACTGCGATTACGTTCTTGACTTGTGGTAGATTTTGTTGCTTTGGTGCATTTGGATTTTGAGTCGATAGATGGATGTTGACTTCTGCTTCTGGATACAACTTTTGAATCGTCCCAATACAAGCAAAGTTCATGTCCGATTTATGTTCCATATTGAGAGATGGAAGGGCTAGCGTGAAGTTGACTTCATTGCCTTTGACTTCCAAATCGGTTACCATTTTACGGCTCACGATGTCTTGCCCAGATTGTGGGTCGCGCACCATGGAGAGAGCTTCAATGATTAAATTACGGTCTATTGCCATTCTTTTCTTAAGCTATTAGCTGTTGGCTTTTAGCTATTAGCTTTTTCTCGCTAATTGCTTCAGGTCAGCTTTTTTTAAACTATATAGGATAAAAAGGAAGACACTCTACTATTCTAAACTATTAATTAAATATTGGACTTCCTTTGATGCTGCAAAACAAACAAATTCTAGGGAAGTAGAGTTTTGAAAATGACATATTCTGGCGAAATCTAACAAGAAAATTAGTCATTAGTCGATAGAATGTAACGTGTCATAGATTGCTTTTGATAGTCGACGGCTAAAGGCTGATGTTTGTTTCAAATGTGTATACACGTAGTCGAGTATATAGACAAATTGATGTTGCGATGAAAGAAATTACCGTATGTGTTGAACTGGTCTACTATCTGTTGTCTAGCATCTACTATCTACTTTTTAATCACCACGAAGAATTTTACATCTTATGAAAGTTAACCTGTTTGTTTTAGCAGTATTCTACCTTTTTTTAGTCAGTGCTTGTGAATTCAATACAGAATCCGATACCGACAACACTAATCCTGTAACTCAGGAGAACCGTTTAACACCTCTTCCAGTTACCACGGTTAGTGAAGCACTCAACGCGGAAGAATCAGCCGTTATTCGACTGTTCAAAGCCGCCGCTCCATCGGTCATTTATGTAACGACTTCTACTTTAGAACGCAATTATTACACCCGCGATGTGACGGAGATTCCGAGCGGCACTGGTTCTGGTTTTGTTTGGGACAAGGAAGGGCATATTATCACCAACTACCACGTCATTCAAAGTAGTCAGCGACGAGGAGATCGAGTGAGTGTGACCTTTGCCGATCAGTCTACTTATCAAGCAGAAGTTATTGGCGTTGCACCTGAAAAAGACTTAGCGGTCTTGAAAGTAGATGCTCCACGTAGTCAATTGCGTCCCATTCCATTAGGTGTTTCTGATGAATTACAAGTCGGTCAATTTACCTATGCTATTGGCAATCCTTTTGGACTAGATCAAACTCTGACGACAGGAATTGTTAGTGCATTAGGTCGTGAAATTGAATCGGTCGGTAAAGTGACGATTCGTGATGTGATCCAAACGGATGCTGCCATCAATCCTGGTAATTCAGGAGGACCTCTGTTGAACTCTTCTGGTCAACTAATTGGTGTCAATACGGCTATTTATTCCCCTTCTGGCGCGTATGCTGGCATTGGTTTTTCTATTCCTGTAGATGCGGTAAAAATTGCAGTGCCAGATTTAATTCAATATGGAAAAATTAATCGTCCGACCATTGGTATTCGCCCTCCTGATCGTCAATTATCTAATATTGAAGGGGTATTGGTATTACAAGTCGTAGAAGGTAGTGGAGCAGAACAAGCTGGTCTTCAAGCAACAGCTCGCGATCAATATGGACGCATCATTTTGGGTGATATTATTACAGCAATTGATGGCAAAAAGATTGCGTCGTACAGTGACCTCATTCTAACGCTAGAAGAATACCGTCCTGGCGACAGTGTACGATTAACTATTATTCGAGACGAAAAAGAAGAGCAAGTAGATGTCAATTTAGGAACTGGTATACAGTGATTGTTTTCTCCTCGAATTCTCTAGCTATAGTAGAGTAAAAAGAAATCCACAGCGTGATACTTTTCTTAAAGGTATCGCGCTTTTTCAGTCTAGTATGAACCAATAGTTTAAATTAAAAAACAACTTGCAATAATTTTTTGAAGGAGTAAAACATTTGAATAGATGAATGGAAGAGTTACTGTACGAAGGAGGTCAGAATCTCCGAATTCTCCTTGTTTCCTCTTTTGAGTGAAAAAAACTAGCAAAGTCATTCTAATGAGTGCCGAGAAATCAGAAAGTCATACTGATTATTATTTTCAAATTTTCTATAATTGCAGGGACTTATTTGGCGTTAAGGCTGTGGCAGTAAAAAACACTAGCAACTTGCCATATTAAAATCAGTTCAGAATCTATTAGAGTGGCCATATATTCACTCTCGCTTATTAGAAAAACAACAAGCATTTATGAAACATTTTTGGGTATTGCTGACCGCTTCTATCCTTTTGACTTCTTGCCTATTCGGAAAAGAAGAAAAGAGTCCTTTTCAGGGTAAGACAATGTTTACACACGATCTCCGCAAAAAAATTGAAGACAACGCGGACATTAAAAAAGTCCAGTTTTATACCACACGTGCTATCAAAATGCGTCGAGTATCTTCTTCCGAAGCATTGGAAGTAACAAGTGATGGTAAAGTAGTGGTGAAAGAAGGCGATCAAGAGGAGAAAATTGAATTGGATCGAAATCTGCCTGGAGTCTGTATTGCAGCATATGAAGATCGTCTGCAAATTAGCTTTAGTGAAGGTAGTCATTTGGTATTTCGGAAAGACTTTGGCGGCACATATAGTCTTCTAGTGGAGCCGGATATGACAGGCAAGTTCAGAATTACATATGGCACGGAAACGTATGAATTGCTGCCTGGTAGTAATGAAGCTAAATTAGCTATTGATAAACAATTCAAGAAAGAAGATAAGAACGACGAGCGAGAAGAGAATGGACGTCGCATTGGTGGAAGTGGGTACTAAATGGGTTGAATAAAAAACTGCTTTTCTCTAAAACGTGAGGTAGCCTACAGTAAGCAGAACACCTACACGGGAAACTACAAAAGCCACTTTCGTAAAATCTAGAACGAAAGTGGCTTTTTACGTATATCAATTGAGACAGCAGCTAAACTAGTATCAGTATCACAAATTGTAAGATTTCGCGCTTTTGCTCTAGTTTATCTATAGTTCAATATCGTCTAGTCGGAACATTTCATACTGCTCAATCAGTTGTATCAGTGCTTGATCGTAGTGAGTAGCAGTAGAGTAATTGAGCTCTGCTAAACCCTTTGCCCACTTTCGATAATCCTTACCATATTGTAAAAGTTGCTGATAGGGATACTGCTCAGAACTAAATAGTAAGCTATGTGCGCGCCAACTTTCCCACGCACTACTACATGAATGTGTAGCGAGTGGTTGTCCAAAATGGTTGTTGGACTGAGTGGCAGCAGCGTTTGTTCCAGCTTGACTTTCTAGAATAGCTTGAGCCATCTTGATACTAGCAGGAATACCAAACTTCTTTTGCTCCTGTACCGCTACCTTTGCAAATCGCTTGATGTATGATTCTACCGTCGTCTGCTCTAGTTGAGGCAAAGTTGTACTCGGTTTTTCAGTCGACACTTCTGGTTTGTTATTTCCCAAAAATGGCAATACACGTGGTAGCATACTCAACTTGTCTGTTCCTTCGTCATTGTAGCTCATTGGTAGAGTCTGCTCCGCCCCTTCTGGACTGTTCATACGAACTTGAACATGCAGATCCTTTTTGAAGAAGATAAAAACCAAGAGTGCAACAACAGCAATTTTAAAGCCAGACAATTTGAACTGGAACTGGCTAAAAAAACCGAATGTCAGTCGATGCCAAATAAAACTGATCGCTACCCAAAGTCGCTTGATGCTTTGCCACAATTGCTTAAAAAGTATTGGGAAGGTCAAGTGATCTAATATGGTGTGTTCCACTTCACGTTGGAGGGATTGTTGTTTTCTTTCTTTCATATCGTTTCTCTTTTCTCTTTTCTCTCTACAAATATACAACAATTTGTTGTTTATTTTTAAATGAAAATCGCACTTTTAAAACAAATTATTGTTTCAAATAGTTAACCCACACAGCTTCAAGGCATTATCAAATGAAGATCAGCTAACGAATTACATTCTGCTTACTTTAGAATGCCTATTTTTGCAACTCATATCAACCTGTACACAATGAAAATAGGAATCGCTGCCGATCATGGTGGTTACGCATTGAAAGAGCATTTAAAAGAATTGATCGAGTCTTTGGGACATGAAATCAAAGATTACGGTGCACATACATACGATGCTGCTGACGATTATCCAGATTTTATCATTCCACTTTCGGAAGGTGTCATGGCGGATGAAGTAGATCGAGGAATCGCTGTCTGTGGAAGTGGTGTCGGTGCTGCTATAGCTGCCAACAAAGTGAAAGGTATACGCGCCTCTGTCATTACTGATTCGTACTCAGCCAGCCAAGGTGTGGAACATGACGCGATGAATGTCATGTGCTTGGGTGGTCGTATCAGTGGAGTAGCAGTCGCTGAGGAACTAGTCCGTCAATATTTGAGTGCTACTTATACTGGCGAAGAACGCCACAATCGTCGATTAGGAAAAGTAGAGCAATTGGAGAAAGACTGGAAGTAAAGTTATGCTTATTTCTATCACACATCCAGCTATCGTGTTG
>CAYLPW010000002.1:52747-60783 GCA_964385665.1 uncultured Saprospiraceae bacterium | reverse complement strand
CACCAATTCTTCAAACTCAAACTCAAATCCATCTTCTTCCAAGCGTTCAGGCACAACACGCGCACTATTCAAAACCGTCGTTGACATCTCCCCCAAACCTAATTTTAGTGCAAAAGCAGGAGCTGGCACTAACAACAAATTTTTATCCATCGCATCACCCACTTTTTTCATAAAAGCTTTATTGCGTTCCGCATGAGGAGCAGCAGCGTTGAACGCACCTTCCAAGTTGTCATTTTCAATCAAATAGATAAAGGCGCGACACAAATCTTCCAGATGAATCCAGGCGTACCATTGTTGTCCATCGCCAAAGTAGCCGCCGACATTGACTTTGGTGCTCATCGTCATTTTGGGCAATGCGCCTCCTTGAGTAGACAAGACCAAACCGATACGCAGCCAAGCCGTTCGCACGCCTGTTTTCGCCACTTCTTCGATGGCAGCCTCCCATGCTTCTACACTGGTCACTAAAAATTGATCGCCACCAGCACCAGCCTCTTCTGTCAGTTTTTCTTCGCCTCGATTGCCGTAGTAGCCCATCGCAGAAGCAGAAATGAACGCTTTCAAATCAGGTCGATGTTCTTGGATGGCATCTCGAATAAGTAACGTACTATCGACTCGACTGTCAATGATGAGTTGTTTGCGCGACTCTGTCCAAGGCTTGTCGGCAATGCCTGCACCAGCTAAATTAAGGATGTAGTCCGCATTTTTTACGGCTTCCGTATCTATTTCTTTTGTTTCGGTATCCCAATGATAAGCCGGAAACTCTGCTTCCAGATTTCGAGTCCGACTCAAATGAGCGACCTGATAGCCTTTTGCTTTGAGCAGTCGACTCAAGTGCATACCGACTAAGCCTGTTCCTCCACCGATTAATATATTCGTCATAGCTGTTGTGCTTATCAGAATTGGATGGTTGGGTTGTTAGTTAATCAATAAAAAATTTCAACTATCCTACTCTGTATTGAAAAAGGGAAACTCTCGTTTTGTAGTTTCCGTTCACTAATTTGCTAAATTTGTGAGGTAAGTCGTTTATTCAAATCAAAACAGTAATCTTCTATGAAAATGTATATCAGAGTCCTTGTCTATGTATTACTCAGTGTTCTCTTCTTAACACAGTGCCGAACTGATCCCGAAACACCCGAAGAAGTAATAGTCGACTATAAGCGGATGGGGAATGAAGTGATCGCTGCCACGATTGCCGAAGCTGAAAATCTTAATCCGCTACTGGCGACAAGTGCTTATGCAAGAGCACCTATCGAATATATGTTTCAATCGTTGGTGACTATCGACCCTGCCACATTAAATATCATACCTGTATTGGCGAGTGAACTGCCTGAGAAGGAAGAACGGGCAGATGGTAGCGTTGCCTACACCTTTGCTATTCGGGAAGAGGCTGTCTGGGACAACGGAAGTCCTGTCACTGCTGCTGATGTAGTGTTTACATTGAAAGCTATATTCAATCCACGTGTAGGTGCAGGAAATGGGCGAAACAATTTGGTCGCTCTTCAAGAGGTCATAACCTACCCCGACAATCCAAAACGAGTAACGCTAGTAGCGGCGAATAAATATATTCGAAATGAAGCGATACTAGGAGGAGGTTACAACGTAATACCGGCTTATCACTACGATCCTGATGGATTATTGACAGATGTAGATCTTGCTGCCTTAATCGATCCAGAACAAGCCGAACAACAAGCCAACAACAACCCAAATCTTCAAGCTTTTGCTGACAATATCATAACACCACGCTACGCTAGAGAGGCTGGCGGCGTAACTGGAAGTGGACCTTATGCCTTAGCGCGTTTTGAGACAGGGCAAGGGGTGACACTCCAACGAAAAGAGAACTGGTGGGGCGAAGGCGTCGCAGAAGGGAATATGTATTTTGACAATAACGTACCGACGATCACTTACATAGGAATTGGAGATGCGGGGGCGCAAGAAGCTTCTATTCGGGATGAACAAATAGATGTATTGTCAGGAATTTCGCCAGATTTATACATGAGACTTAGCGAAGATCCACAAGTAATGAATACGTACGATGCCTTTGAAGCTAGCCGTTCCGTTTGGGGCTTTTGGAACATCAATACTAAAAATCCTAAGCTGAGTGACAAACGTGTACGACGCGCATTAGCACATCTGGTAGATGTGGATGCAATTATTGAAAACGTATTGGAAATGCCACTGCCACGTATCACAACCAGCATTACATCTACTATGCCTGGTTATGACCCTTCATTAGAACCAATAGATTTGGATATTGAAAAAGCAAAATCACTCTTAGCAGAAGCAGGATGGACGGATAGTAACAACAACGGTATTGTCGATAAGGAAATAGATGGGGAGTTAGTCGAAATGAATCTAGAATTGTTGACAGTTAGTTCCAGTCAGACGCAACAAGATGGCGCACTTCTAGTCAAAGAAGATGCGATACTAGCTGGCGTCAATATCGAAATACTACCACAGGAGTCTGCTACGCAACGACAGCGCATGGCAAGTCGGGACTATGAGCTAGCGACTGGTGCTACGCTTGAGCCGACTCCATCTACTTACGATCCTTTTCAGATGTGGCATACTGAGAGCGACAATCCAAGTGGATTCAATCGAGTTGGCTTTGGAAATGCAGAAAGTGATGCCTTGATTGAGAAAATTCAGGGAACATTGAACCAGGAAGAACGCAATAAGCTGTACCGCGAATTTCAGCAGTTGCTCTACGACGAACAGCCGATGGTTTTTTTATATGAAATACCTAACTTTTTGTTGATTCATAAACGCTTCAACGCAGAAGCAGTCCCACTATCCCCTAATTTTTATCCCGCTTCTTTTGAGCTAGAAGAAAACTTGGTACGTGCAGAACAATAAAGTATCAGAGCATACATAGGTTTACTAAACTTCTCAAGTTTGGTAAACCTATTCCAACTCTCGTAAGAACAGACCTCAACAGTTCTCATCTTTTTTCTACTTTTGCCTCCCATAAATTGGCAGCTTGCCAATTCTACTTACTTACCTTTAGAGGAATATGCAGCAACAGGAAGACAACTTACTCGGCGTATTGCAGACGCTATTTCGGCATTTGCGGTTCATCATTTCTGTTTGTGTGATCGTCGGCATCGGGAGTATCATTATTGCGCTACTACTACCCGTTTACTACCAGTCATCCACTGTTTTTCTGTCAGCCAGTCCTGATTTGCTGACCGAACGCGGACTATTTGGAACGACCACACGCGACCCTCAACCTTTTGGCACTAACAATGACAATGATCGACTGCTCACTATCGCTGAATCGGATGAATTAATGGCGTACTTAATCGACGAATTTGATTTGTATGACCACTACGATATGGATTCGACAGGTGCGAAGTCTGCTTACTACATTCGGGAGCAACTGCGTGGTTTATATGAGGTACAAAAAACAAAACGCGATGCCATTCAGCTTTCCGTAGAGGACAAAGAGCCTGAAATAGCAGCAGCTATGGCAAACGCTGCACGCGATAAAATAGACGACATCAATTTGCAATTGGCGAAGAACATGCAGGGGAAGCAGATCATCACATTTGAGCAAAATATCGTTCAAAAACAAGAAAAACTTAATGAGTTGAGCGATAGCTTGCAAGCAACTCGTTCTCGCTATCGCATCTACAATACGGAGTCGCAAAGTGAGACCCTGTCTGATCTGATGACTACACGTGAAGCTAGACTGACGGCTTACCGCTCTCGTTTGGAGTCGAACACTACTACTAGAGGACGCGATACCTTGCGCACTGCTATTGCTGCCTTGGAGCAAGAAGTCGCTAACTTAGATAGCCAACTGCAACAGTTTAATAGAGGAATGCCACGCATCACAGCGTTGGAGGGTGAGTATGAACAGGCTGTCAAACAGTTCTCCTTCGATAAAGAACGCCTCAAGCAATTGCAAGCCGCCTACTATGCAGATGTGTCCTCCATCATCCTAGTCGAAAACGCAGAAGTGCCTATCGTCAAATCACGACCTATGCGTTCACTACTCGTCATCGGTAGTGTATTAGCTGCTTTCATCTTTTCTGTGTTGGGCGTACTGCTATACGACAACTACAAAAGCGTGCAGTGGCAGCGCATTTGGAAGTAAGACTCTTGGGGTTGATCGTCCTGGTCTTTATCATTCAATAGCAGAATACTTTGCGGCGGCAGATATTGCCGTCTTTCAACAGTGTAACGACTTACTAGCATGGCTTTTGTTTTTCTAACAACTTAAGTTAAGTTCCTTGGCAGTGGAACAGTTTTCATAAACAAAACTAAAAACTTACCTTCTCAAATACAAATCTATTTAGGATTCGGTTGTTGGAATAGGTATTTTGTTTATTTGATTGTTGCAGTGGTAGTTGCTGCTATAAAGTGAATACCTACATCATAAGACGTATCGGTCAAGATATTGTCACGTACCCAAGTGGATAAAAGTGTATCGTCCTGCTTGCATTTGAAGAACTGACCATCGAAATTGATGAACGTATGTGGGGTATCTTGCTTCTTTTTGCTGTATTTATGATTGGTCAAAAAGAAGCGATAGTCGATAGGCGCATCACTAAAACGACGCGTGGCAGTTAGCATTTCTTGTGACCAATTTTGCATCGCTTCGATTCGTCCGCTTTGGTCATCCGCTATTTTTGCTCGAAACTGAGGCAGCACATAGTCGTAAACAGAACTGATTTGTAAAAAAGTTACTCTATCCTTTAGTTCACTGTTACCTAAATAAGCACCATCCAAAAAGCTATTAAACGCTTGATACTGAGTGGCTAAAGGCGCATTCCATTGTTCAGCTATTGCCTCCCAGTCATCGACCAAGGCATAGGAACAGTCCACTAACTGATAGATCTTCGAGTTGGGATAGTGTGTGGCTATTGCGGCTGTGTATAACATGGCTCCATAGCCACCTGCGCTGTCACCTGTCAACACAATTTTCTCAGGATTCGGATAAGCGTCAAATATCCACTGTAAAGCGGCTGCGATGTTGTTGCTGCCGTTGTGGTGAATGGAAAAACTGTCACTTTTCTCGTCCACATAAGTCCGTAAACTATTGCCTACATGCAAATCGCCCGTACAATAGGGTAGATAAATTTTATTCCAGTCGTGTAATGGATTCTTTTCTTTATGTGACAGCAAGCCACCAATATAGAGCGGTACATTCTTGGAAGCCGTCGGCAGATAGTAGCCAGTCAATTCATGACCAATCCCTAGCTTTAGACCAGTCCACAAATTGAGTGGATGTGCGCACGTTTCGTCATTCCAACAAGCACCGCCACCTGAAAAATGGATGAGTAAATGATCGCTTTCTGCTTTTTGAGAGAAGATAAAGTAGTCGGAACTATCGCTGCAATACGCTTTTTGAGCCAGCGGAATCAATCGCCAGCTCTTTTCAGGTGTTTCTTGCCATTGTTGGAGGGAAGTAACTTGCTTTGGACTACAGGCTTGAAACAGTAAAAGGAGGCTGAAGACAGATAAGATAGAAAGTGCTATTTTTGTCATGGGTATTGCGTTTCAATAAAAAAGAAAGAGTTGTTGAGTAGTAGGGAATGATAGAAACATTGAAAACGAAGAACTTGTTATCAAACTCTTGTCGAATTCGTCCATCATTTTACTAAAATAACGTTTTCGGAATACAACCAAAACAGCGCAAAGATGCTCTCTACTACAGCACTCAGACTAAAGCACTGGACTGAATTAGGGCATAAAACTTGAATTTTGACGTTTAACATCAGCATGACAGAAGCTGAACTATTGGAAGCTTGTTTACAGCAAGATCGCACGGCGCAAAAGGCATTGTACGACCGCTATAAAAATGCGATGTATACAGTAGCTTATCGTATGCTGAACGATCATGAGTTGGCGGAAGACGCGCTACAGGAAGCGTTCATAAAAGTCTTTAGAGGGTTGCCCAAGTTTAGAAAAGAATCGACATTAGGTGCATGGATTAAGACAATAGTCGTCCGAACGACGCTTAGTAAGATCAAAAAACAAAAGAAACAACTCACCGAATCCCTAGAGGAGGTTCACCTGAATAAACAGATCACTTGGAACAATCATTTGGATGCCGAGTATTTGGAGAAAGCGATACAAGCACTGCCAGATGGTTATCGAACGGTATTTGTGTTGATTGAAGTGGAAGGCTACTCTCACAAAGAAGTCGCCAAGTTATTGGACATTTCACCAGGTACATCTAAATCTCAATTGTTTTATGCCAAAAAAAGATTACGCGCCAGTTTAAGCCAATATGGATATGAATGAACAAAATTTACATAAGGCTATTCAACAACTACCCACATACGCACCAAGCGATCAACTTTGGTCGTGGATCGAAGCGGAGTTAGTGCTAGGGGAAGCGGTGCAAGAGTTGCCGACTTACGCGCCAAGCGATGAGCTGTGGTCACGCATCGAAAACGAGTTGCCGCAAACAGCCAACGTGCGTCGATTGCGCCCAATTCGAGTGCTACAAGCAGCAGCGGCAGCCATTGCGATACTATTAATTGTGACGTTTTGGTGGCAACAGAACGCTGCTCCTCAAGAGGAAATAATCAGCAGTATAGCGGTAGAAAATCCAGCCTTGTTGGCGGCAGATTGGAATGAAGATGAAGCGGCTTTTGCACGTATCAATAGCTTGTGTGAGCAACATCCTTTTTGGTGTGAAACAGCGAGCGTACAAGAATTGAAAGCAGAATTAGAGGAACTATCCACTGCAAAAGGTGCTGTCTTGCAACAGATGCAAAAGTATGGCACACAAGCACGTTTGGTGCATCAAGTTAAACATATTGAACAGGAGCGATCGCAGGTATTGCAAGCGTTAGTTCAAGAGATATAAATACGATAAAGGAGCTATGAATAAAGTAGTTTTGATTGGTTTGGGATTGTGGATGATGACGAGTTGGACGCTTGTGGGACAAGACGAGAACGATCAACAACGCCTACAAGTCATCACCAAACGCATTACGAAGACCTTCCCCTACAGCGAAGGTTTTGAAGTTAATTTAGAAGGGGAAAATGCGGAAGTTTTGGTCGAAAGTTGGGACAAAAAGGAAATTTATGTGCAGATCGAATTGATTGCGAAGCATCCAAATAAAGAGCAAGCGACCAAGGATTTGGAGCGCATGGCGTACTTGCTAGATCGAGCCAAAAACAATATCTACATCCGCAACTATGTGCAAGAAGTGGAGCAACCAGATAATACGGCAGTACTAGAAGCGCGCTATGTGATTCGCCTACCAGAAAGCTGTCCAGTTTACATCAAAAATCAATTCGGTGAAACCGATGTCCGCAACCTGACCAGCCAATTGCGCATCTTCAACGAGTTTGGGAATATCAACTTATCCAACATCACGGGTGGTATGGAAATGCGCACCAAATTCAGCGAAGTTCGTGGCGCACAATTGGTCGGCGACTTTGATATTTTTGCGCGTCGTTCGCAGTTGGACTTTCGAGATGTGGTCGGCAATTATACCATCAAGGCAGAATACAGCACCCTTAATTTATGGGCAGGCGAAGGCTTGATTGACCTGAATATTGACGCCAAAAAAACGGATGTACAACTCTTCAATATCGACCCAAAAACGCATCAACATCAACTCGTCGTGCAACACGGCAACGTCACTGTTCCCAATGCGTGGCAGTTTGAATTTGAAGAAGATACGCCCTATATCAAGAAACTAACCTTCCAGCCGAATAGCGAATATTACGCGACGATTACGGTGAATATTTCGTTTGGAGATTTGAAGATTGAGAAGAGGAGGAATTAGGGGGCTGTTGGCTATTGGCTATTGGCTGTTGGGACGTTTGCCCTTTGGGCTGCACTTGTTGGCTAATCCGTCAAATGGCTTTGTTGAAGCAATAACAGTCTACAATAAATCATTGTTAGCACATGGCAACTGCCATAGCCGAAGTCAAGCTTTTCACTGAATGAGCCAACAGCCAACAGCGAAGCGTCCCAACAGCCAACAGCCAATTAAAATAGGCTGCACTTGTTGACTTCCGATTTTCGGAACAAGCTGTTGGCTAATCCGTCAAATGGCTTTGTTGAAGCA
>CAYLPW010000002.1:0-52736 GCA_964385665.1 uncultured Saprospiraceae bacterium | reverse complement strand
CCAACAGCCAACAGTCAACAGCCAACAGCCAACAGCCAACAGCCAATTAAAAATTAAACGCCTTCTTCATCTTATCAAAAATCGCCGTATTCTCATAAATCCCGTGAAAGGCTTCTGCACCTGGTCCATAGGCAAAGACTGGAATCATAGCTGCCGTGTGGTAAGTAGATGTAAAAGCAGCCACCAAAGAGTCACGCGTAGAGCCTGGATTGATGGCTAAACCACCTGTCTCATGGTCGGCAGTGACGATGACTAACGTTTCACCGTCGCGACGCGCAAAGTCCAAGGCTTCTTTGATTGCTTCGTCAAAATCTCTAAACTCGGACAGCACATAGTCCAAGTTATTGGCGTGTCCGCCCCAGTCAATTTGCGAACCTTCCACCATTAGAAAAAAGCCGTTATCTCCCCCTTTTTGATTTAAGAATCGAGCAGCGGTACGCGTTGCGTAGGGTAGATAATCGCGTCCTTGTGCTTTGGGTAGGGGTTCTTTATTAGCAGTAAAGTAAGCAAAGTTGCTATTTTTTTTGATGGATAAATTATCAAAATCTTCGTCGAAATAGGAACTGACTTGATAGCCTTTAGTCTGGAGTTCTTGGTACAAATTGCGGTCGTCTTTCTCGCGCTGATCGAAATACGCTTTTCCGCCACCCATAAAAAAATCAATTTCCGTCTCTAAGAAATAAGTCGCAATGTCTTCCATATACGCTCGCTTCGCCACGTGCGCAATGAAACTAGCGGGCGTAGCGTGTGTGATGCTCGACGTAGACAACAAACCTGTCGCCAATCCTTGTTTTTCCGCCAATTCTAGAATTGTAACTTTTGCTGCTGTGTCTACATCGACACCAACAGCTCCATTGTACGTTTTGATGCCCGAAGCAAACGCTGTCGCCCCCGCCGCAGAATCCGTCACTAGATTATCTTCTGCATACGATTTGTGCAAGCCCACTACGGGAAAAGATTCCAATTGAATAGGGGCATTTTGCGTGTACATACCAGCGGTGATCTGCGTCAAGCCCATGCCGTCGCCAATCATTAAGATGATGTTTTTAGGGCGTGGTGAGCTAGGCGTAGTTCTGCTTTCGACGGTCGCTACTACTGTAGGAGAAGGTGTTGGGGTGGTGCGGCAAGCGGTCAAAGCGCAAAGCACCAATAGAAAGGACAAATATCTCATTCAGGAAAGTTTGCTTGTTTGTGGAGGGCAAAGGTAGAGAAGGAATGGTAAATCGACAAGTTATTCATTTCCCCAAGGATATATTGACGAGTCAGCTGAGCAAAGAACTCAAAGAATCTGAAAGTCCATTCATCTGAAGAATAGTCAATCTGCTAAAAAATGGCATCCTGAAATTATGCAGTATCTATCAAAGTCTATCTTGCCAAATAGATGGGTCTCGCTTATCCTGAAAGATAGCAACAATAAATACTACGTTTTTCTCAATGAAGAAATAAATGGAGTACGGAAATCTGTTTTGAAATCTAGCTCTTCGTAAGTTGTCTATCGCGATAGGAAAATGATAAGGGTTTTGGAGAATTCGCTCTTCTAAATCGAGTAAAATAGTACAAAAGCGGTACGCCTGATCTGCCTTTCGTTCCGTATACCAATCAATAGCATCTTGAACATCTAATTGCTGCCGCTTCAAAGTATTTGGGAAGATAAGAAACCCACCCAAACAATCCAATAGCTCCATCCGTTTAACTAGGAATCAACCGTTAATAAAATGGGTACACTAAAATTAGATCATCACTATACGTTTGAAGAATACATTGCTTTTGAGCAGTCTAGCGAGACGCGGCATGAGTACCATGATGGGCATATCGTTGCTATGGCAGGAGGGCGACCAAAGCATAATAGGGTTGCAGGAAATATGTACACTGCGTTAGATGGTGTTCTCAAAGAAGAAGATTGTATTCCTTATATCTTCGATTTGAAAGTACGAGTTGAGGCAACTAATCGAGGACTTTATCCTGATGTCATGGTCGTTTGTGGTGACTTAGAGATGTATAATAAGCGAGTAGATGTGATTACTAATCCTAGCTTGATTATCGAAGTGCTATCGCCTTCTACAGAACGCTATGATCGCACGACCAAATTTCAACTGTATCGACAATTGCCTTCCTTCAAAGAATATGTGTTGATTGCCACTGACTTTCCGACGGTAGAGACTTTTTATAGAGAACAAGAAAATTATTGGCACATTGGAAGTGCAGTCGGTATAGACAGTAGCATTCACTTGAAGTCTATTGACCGCACTATTCAGCTTTCAGATATTTATAGCAAAGTAAAGGACTTAGGCGATCCACAGACTTTTTTGGAGATGTCTTAATCACAAAGAGGAAGCCTTCAATATTTTGCAACTTTACCCAACTCACCCACTCGAACGTTCGTAAACCTTTCATTTTTCTGTATCTTTGCGCGCTTAATGCTAACCGATGAACGTATTTGAGCGATTTAAGAAAGAAACGACCCAATTGTCGACACCTACGACTAGCAAACAGCAGGTCTATTTTCAACTATTAGAAGATGAATTTGGTGCGTTTTTGCAGACCGTTGATAAGAAAGGGAAGGTAATTGAAGCAAGCTTTCAACAACATAGTGGAGCCGACCGACAGGTGTTGCGATTATTGGAACAAATTCAAGATCGGAACAGCTTTGTCATTGATTGGGAGAAGCCTGCCGACCATATTTATTTGGCGGAATATGAGTATTTGGTGGAATCGCTGCGTGGCGTCAGTCATTTAGTCGATGCCCAATTGCAACCATTACAGTTCACAGAAGGGGAGGGAAAACTGAAACTGTCGTTACAGGATAGAGCAGAATCCGAACTGGATGATTTGATTGAAAGTCGCATCGAAGTGGAATGGAACGAACAAACGTTTCCTGAATTTACGCCACTCACCGAAAATCATCTATTAGCAGATTCCAAAATCATCAATGTCGCTTCTATTGGGGGTAGTTTCGCCAGTCTTCACTACTTCAATGCTACGCTTACGACGGAGGAGCTGCCTATTTTTCTATCGCTTTTCTTTTCTCATGTCGAGCAAATCGAAAAAATTACCTACGACAACTATCGCTTTGAGTTTTCGGACGAAGTGGTGGAAGCGGCACCAAGTTTGATCTTTGAAAAGATAGATGAGGACGAGTCTTTGCTGATGCGTGTCGGGCAGGTATTGCCGAATTTGCCGATAGAAGTGATGCAACAGTTCGAGTTGTATAAGTTGGCGGAAGTGAATGAGTTGGAGCAAGTGATTACTGTCAAACCCATTCAGCAAGAACCCTTGACGGAACACATTCAGGAGATTGCGGAAGCCATTAATAACCAAACGCCGAAGCGTAAAAAGAAGGAGCAACTGGAAGCCGTACGCAACGGGACGCTTTTCATTATTCCGAAAGAAATCGCTGCTAACTTCATCTACAACGAGCTACCAGAACTCATTCTACGCTATCAACTTTTCGGTGCAGAAAAACTAAAATCCTACAAAATCTCCACGCTCGCGCCTAGCGTTTCGATGCAGTTGTCACATGGGATCGACTACTTTGAAGGGGATGTTACCCTAGATTTTGATGGGGAAATCATGAATCTTTTCGATGTCCTCAATCAATACAAAAAGAATCGCTACATCCAACTCAGCGATGGCACGCACGCCATCATGAACGAAAAGTACATCCGTCGGCTGGAACGCTTATTCAACAAAGGAAAAGACAAAAAAGCGGAGGTGTCGTTCTTCGATTTGCCGTTGGTGGAAGAACTGATCGACGAGAAAGTAACGAGCAATACCAGCATTTTTCAAAAGCCACGTGAGTTTTATGAAGGCTTTACGAAACTCAAAAAACAGAAATACAAGCTGCCTGAGATTAACGCCACACTTCGACCGTATCAGAAGACCGGCTACGAATGGCTGCGCTATTTGCACGAATATGAGCTAGGCGGCTGTTTGGCGGATGATATGGGATTGGGAAAGACCTTGCAAGCCATTGCTTTGTTGGCTTGGGTTTATAAAGAAGGCGAAACGAAGTCCTCACTGATTGTGATGCCGCGAAGTTTGCTGTACAACTGGCAGCGTGAGGTGGCGAAGTTTGCGCCGCAGTTGAGTACTTACATTTATCATGGGAATGATCGTGATTTCGAGCAAGCCCGCAATGTCAACTTGATTTTGACGACCTATGCGATTGCCCGGAACGATGTGGAATTGTTGCGCGAAGTGCCATTTAGTTATTTAGTGTTAGACGAATCGCAAAACATCAAAAACGTGAATGCGCTGACCACCAAAGCGATTATGCTTTTGGAGTCGGACTATCGTTTGGCATTGAGTGGAACGCCTGTCGAAAACAATTTGGGCGAACTGTACTCGCTGTTTCGCTTCTTGAATCCAAGCATGTTTGGAACGTTCAACAACTACAATCGTCGCTACCTGACGCCCATTCAAAAACACGGCGACAAAGATGCGATGCAGCACTTGCGAAAGAAGATATATCCATTTGTACTGCGCCGATTGAAGAAAAATGTTTTAAAAGATTTGCCAGACAAGATCGAGCAAACTTTATATGTGGATATGTCGGCAGCGCAAGAAAAACTGTACGAACAACGCCGCCAATTTTATCAAACCGCTATTAAGTCGGAAATTGCCACTAAAGGCATTAACAACTCGCAGTTTTTCATATTTCAAGCACTGAACGAGTTGCGTCAAATTGCGTCGATTCCAGAGCATGTATCGGATGGAAAAATTCAATCGCCCAAACGCGAAATGTTACAAGAACGCTTGATTGATAGCATCGCCAATGGACACAAAGCCCTCGTTTTCACCAACTATTTGGCTGCCGTAGAGCGCATTAGTCGAGTCGTGGAAGAGGCAGGAATCGACTATGTGAGTATGACTGGGGCTACCAGAAATCGACAACAATTGGTGGATCGTTTTCAAAATGACCCAAACTGCCGCGTCTTCATTATGACCTTGAAAACAGGTGGAACAGGATTGAATCTAACAGCAGCAGATACCATCTTTATCTACGATCCTTGGTGGAACGTCGCTGCCGAACAACAAGCGATTGACCGCGCACACCGTATTGGGCAAGAGAACAAAGTATTGGCGTACAAACTCATTACACAAAATACGATTGAGGAGAAGATCATGGAATTGCAGGAAGTAAAAAAGGAGTTGTTTGACAATATCATCACGACGGATGGAGCAACCTCTAAGTCATTGACCGAAGATGACATTAATTTCATTTTGGGCGGATTGTAAAGAGTATATCCAAAGAAACACGAACTATGATTAATCTGAATAACGCAAAAAAGATTTTGTTGCAGCACTACACCAAAGCAGAGCTACAGCAGAGTTTCTTCAACACAGCGCGTATTTTTGTGAAGCAACAACGTGGCTTTTTATTGTCAAAAGGTATCTACAAAAAGTACATTAACCTTGCTGATCAAAAAGTGCACTCTAAAGATTCGTTAGCAGAGTTGTGCGCGATTCCGTTTTCAGGGAAAGTCATTTACGATCAGTTCAAGGGAGGATTAATCAATGAAGTCAAGCTATTATTGGACGAAATTGTTTGGGTAGGACTGTTACATCAAGATGAAATTGAGGAACGATTTGGGTTTACTATTTACACAGCTACCACACGCAAAATGTGGAATAGTTACAACCGAACACAAATCGACATCAAAGAACAGTTCAAACTTTTTCAAGCCGAAAATGCAGCTGGCTGGTACGCCCCCAAGCCTGAATTTACCCTTTCTCTACCGCTGCCGTTGCGTCAACTGTTGGCTACCTACTACGAGACGCCAGCGGAGGCAGAGCTTACCACTGTCGATGAGCCTGAGCCGACTACCTACACGTTCGAGGTAGGAGAAGAAGATATTCATCAGCTCCTACCTATCTTGCAAGTCTATGCTAGTCAGGACAATATCAAACTAACCTCAAAAGGTAGACCGGTATTCAGCACCGTGAGTAAGTTGCGCAATAAACTGGACATTCATGAATTTTTCCTTGAAACCAAAGATCGGGTAGCAAAGCAAGTCCGCTCCAATTTATTAGCTGGACTGCTCATTAGTAACGGCGACTATCAAATCGGTCAGGAAGTGGCTTCTTTGCTGCGAGACACTATATTTGGTAAAGAATATACGCGCAACTTTGAGAGCGCACCTACTATTTTATCGTATTTAAAAGGAATTGGGTTCGTCAATTACGACGATCTACAAGCTTTGGAAGGAGAACTTTTTGTGTTGCTCCAAAAGCTGCCACCGAATGAATGGATTGCATACGACAACATTGCCACTTTTTTACGGTATAACTTGGTAGACCTAAAACCGATCAATGAATATACTGCTGCGAATAAGTTATATTACGTGTATGACAATCCAGATCAGAAATACTACAGCGATAAACACTACATCCGAAAAGATCAATACCCAAATGCTATAGCGACGCCTTTTCTAAAAGGTACATTGTTCTTATTCGCTGCTTTTGGGCTACTAGATTTAAAATACGATGAGGTGAACATGGATGCTTTAGGTCGGTCTGTCTATTCGCCTTACGATGGATTGCGCTATGTACGACTTACGCCGCTTGGGGCTTATGTAGCTCGTATCAGCGATCATTATGAAGTACCTGCTGCTTCCGCGCCACCTACTATCAAGTTGTCGCCTGACTCTTTGACCATCTTAGTAGACGCCGACAGTGTGTTATCGGATACCTTGCTAAGTCCCTATGCAAAACGCATTAGTCCCACTCGCTTTCAGACCGATTTTGCTACTTTTTTGCAAGAAGTAGATAGTCAACAAGGGGTGGATGACAAGGTTAATATGTTTATACAGTTTGTGCGAGAGGAGCTACCTGAAAACTGGATAGCTTTCTTTACGGAATTGAGGCAAAAAATTGATCCGTTGGAGTCAGTCTCCGCTATCCAAGTCTTCAAAATACCTACAGAAAATAGTGGTCTTATCAAGCTCATCGCTCGAGATACGAAGCTGCGTGAACTCTTCATCAAAGCAGAAAATTATCACATTTTGGTCTATCGAAAAGATATGCGTGCTTTTAAGAAACGCTTGCAGGAGTTTGGGTATTTGTTGCCATAGAGGAAGATCGTGTTGTCTCGCACTTTCCTAGTGTTGGACAAACTTAAAAGAAAAGTATTCCTTCACCGCCCCTCCCCAGCTTCATGCGGACTCGTCCAAGCCGCCCCAAATTCTTCTACCAACACATTGTCAAAATAATCGGCACGTTCCAGCAAATGTTGAAACAATTGCACGCCAATATCTACATTCAAATAGCGGTCATAAATGAGCAGCGAGAGAATAATTTCCTGCCCGTTCGGATGCAAACTAAAGGTCAATCGCTCCACGATTTTATTCTGCTCTAGTAGAAATTGATAAACTGCTTTCAAGTTATCTTTGGGCAATAAACAAAGATAAGCATCGCCTGTAATCAAACCAGAATCTTCGTGGTACGAAATGACCACTTTAGCACTGCCTTCGTGGATTTCCCAATTATTTGGCGCACGCCTTGCAAGTTTTACTTCATGTCCGATGCGCGTGATAATATCTTCAATCGTTTTAGCAACACCTATCGATTCATACACTTTAATAGTCGATAAAAAGATTACTTCTTCTCCACAATTGCTGCAATACAACAGCTTTTTGCCTGGCTCAAAGGCGATAGTCGAACAAGTTAAACAGCGCACACCTTTTTCGCCATTCCCGGTCAAGTAATCCTCTATGATAGCAATAATATGCTGAATCGAAAAAGCAATTCCTACGGTCTTGTTTTCTTCCACAATAAACGAACTGATTCCTAGTACTTCCTCTTTCGCATTGAGAAGTAGACTGCCGTTGTAAGTGTCGGGTAGGACGGCATCATGATGTAGGTATTGACCATCATCTTCTACTTCTTGCAAGTGACCCGTCGCCTGACGAAAGGAATCGCCGAAGGTGTGACCAACAGATAGTACTGACTCACCTTCTTGATAATCAGTCGCAAATATTAAGTCATCAATAGCAGGTTGAAAAGAATCAGCGGCTTTTAAAAAAGCCAGATTATGGATAGCATCCGTAAAAACGATAGTCGCTAGATGGTTTGTCCCGTCTTTTGTCCCAATAATAGCGGTACCATGATCGCTGACTGTTTGCTCGTTGGTGACAACTAAACCGTATTGAGGAATATAAAAACCCGTGCCTTCTCTGGTGTAAGAAGTCGCAATTTGTACCACAATGTCTTGCCAAGTGGCTGATTCGACACGCATAACTTTAGATAAACCAAACGACTAAAAAGACCAAAACAACAATTCCAATCACCATGAACATTAGCAGCCGATTGTCTTGTTGATATACTTGACTGAGTGCTTCTGCGTATTCGCGCCAGGTGTAAAAGCCACCTGTTTCTCTATTATACATTGCCCCTTCCCGACCCAATACGAGGTATTTTTTCTTGTTAAATCCTGATTGATTGCCATGCTTTTTGAGAATAAAAAAATCATTATTGAGAAAGGCAAGGGTGTAGAGTTCTTGCTGCCGCGAATAGTCTAAAATAAAATAGTTGCTATCGTCCTCCATCAACTCCCAACTACCTCTACTAATATTACCATTAACAGAGCGCATGTGTTCTCTACCTTCTCTGAAGAAATGAATAACAACATCGGTTTTATCCTCGTCGTCAGTAATCTCTAGCCATGCTTTATTCAAGTAAAAACCATCCTCTCGCAAGTCCTCTCCGAATGGACGAATTTGAGGAATAATGTCCTCCATATACTCCGCTAAGGTATCGCGATATTCCAGCTCTTCCTTTTGTTGAAAGCTGGAAAGTGGATCAAAAAACAATCGAGGTAAAGACATACTGATTTTTTCGTATAAAGCAATGTGCAAAGTACGAAGATTTTGATAAATGGTTGGAGGAGAAACACTTGAATACAACGAATTCATATCGCAGTGTGCTTCTTCTAATTTCTCCTCTTTTATGTCGCTCATTCCCTGCATACTCACGAGCGTTGCGAAAAAGGAAGCGCGCCAACCACCTATCAAAAACTTAAAATAATCCTATCACACTGCTTTCCACACACATTTCGTTACCTTTGTTGTCCCTAATAGTTATCCTTAAAAACCGAGAACCAAACAGTAGGCTATGCAGCAAAACATTCGTGAGATTCGCCAAAATCGAGAAGCTACCTATAAGAAAATAATGCGCTGGATATGGATCGCCGCTGGTGCAGGTGTATTAGGTGTGGTTTTGATCTTTGTCGTCTTGTCGTTTACCGATCTACCATCCATTCAAGAACTAGAAAATCCAAAAAGTGAACTGGCGACAGAAATTTATGGCGACAACTTAGAAGTCATCGGACGCTACTACACTCAGCAGCGTGTTCCCGTCGCTTACGATGAGCTATCGCCTAACTTAGTGACTGCCTTGACCGCCACTGAGGACGAACGCTACTACCGACATCCTGGCATTGACTTTCGAGGATTGGCGCGCGCTGTCTATTACATGGGGGAGAAAGGAGGGGCGAGTACCATCACGCAGCAGTTGGCGAAGTTGTTATTTACAGGGACACGAGCGTTGAATTTCAGAGAGCGATTGGTGCAAAAGTTGAAAGAATGGATCATCGCCGTGCGTCTGGAACGTCGCTACACCAAAGAAGAGATTATCTCCATGTATTTCAATAAATTTGACTTCATTAATGGTGCAGTAGGCATTAAAGCCGCTTCAGAAATTTACTTTGATTCCAGCCCTGATTCGCTCAATATTCAAGAAGCAGCCCTACTAGTCGGCATGTTGCAAAATCCTGCTTTATACAATCCAAACCGTTTCCCAGAAAAGAGTCTACGTCGTCGCAATGTCGTATTGGGGCAGATGTATAAGAACGATCTATTGACTAAAGAAGAGTTTGATCGTTTGAAAGTGCTGCCCATGGATATGACGCGTTTTAAACGAGCGACGCAGAGCGAAGGATTAGCTCCTTATTTTCGAGCAGAGTTGGCTAAAGATGTCAAAAATATTCTAGCAGATGTCCAAAAGAGTGATGGCACTGCTTATGATATTTATGAAGATGGCTTAAAAATTTATACGACTATTCATCCTGAGATGCAACGAATAGCAGAGCGAGAGGCTCTCAAGCATATGGAACAGTTGCAGCGTACGTTCGACAAACATTGGAAAAATAGAGATCCTTGGACGTACAAAACCTATGAAACAACGGATCGAGAGCTAGAAATTCGGCAGGAAACACTGATGCGGATGTTGCGTAACTCAGATCGCTATCGAGACTTACGAGCTCGTTATATGACAGACATAGTAGGAGAAATAGAAAATTCTATCCGTGATCTTAATCTGCGAGATGTCGATATGCTACGTATTTTAGAAGGGGAGAAGGATCGAACGTATTTAGAACAGCTAGTGCGCCGCAACATCATTAGCCGAGATATGGAAAGTCAATATCGAAAAGTGATGCGCCACCCAAGCTACGACAAACTCAAGTCGCAGTGGAATAAGCTAGAAACAGCCGCCAAAGTAGAATTTGACAAGCCAGTCGAAATGACGGTGTTTGCTTACAATGATAAAATGCAGACGGACACGACTATGTCCCCGATGGATTCGATCAAGTACCATCAAATGTTTCTGCAAATTGGGTCACTCGGCGTCGATCCCAGAACTGGCGATGTCAAATTTTGGGTAGGTGGCGTCGATCACCGTTCCTTTAAGTTTGATCACGTGCGTTCGCGTCGTCAAGTAGGGTCTACCTTCAAACCATTTGTGTACGCGACAGCGATTGCGCAGAAAGGATTTTCTCCTTGTTTTCCAGTCAACGACCGACCATACAGCATCCATCCGGGCGAAAGTAGTTTTTACCTTCAAAAAGAATGGATGCCTTCCAATTCCAGTAACTCATTCACGTATAACGACTACTCACTCAAAGAAGCCTTGAAGCGTTCTAAAAATTCGGTGACGGTCTATTTGATGAAAGAGATTGGTTCAGTAGAGCCAGTGGTTGATTTGATTCGCGCCATGGGTGTCGATACAGACAGCAGGTATTCTAATGGTGACTACATCGTGCCACGTGTGCCTTCTATTGCATTAGGAGCTGCTGATTTGACTGTAATGGAAATGACAGGTGCGTATACAACTTTTGCGAATAGTGGGGATTACAATAAACCCACATATATCTTAAAAGTAGAAGACAAAGATGGGCGACCGCTCTATGAAGCACTCCCGAGTGACAAGCCAGTGTTGAATCCACGCTACAACTACGTGATGCTCGAAATGCTAAAACATGTGAATAGCAGCGCACGAGGATTCTACCAACTCAAAACAGTTAATGGTGGCAAGACTGGAACGACGAACGACAATGTGGACGGTTGGTATATGGGCATTACGCCAAATCTGGTAATCGGCACTTGGGCAGGTGGCGATTTGAATTGGATTCGATTTAGAGGAAATATCGGGCAAGGGGCAACGATGGCTCGACCGTTTTTCTTGAATACGTTGTTAGCGTTCGAGAGCAATAAAGAAATAGGCTGGGATACGGACGCTACGTTTGAACGTCCATCTGGCGATATTGGAATTGAATTGAACTGTGGGGTTTATAACAATGTAAGTACCGATGGTGCTTTTGACGAATCGGGTGGTTCTATCTATGATGATGGGTTTGGCGATGAGTTGGATTTTGAATTACCTGCTGTTGACAGTTCGGCGATCAATTAATTTAACTTTGCGTCCTTTTTGGCGTTAGCCATTCCGAACTAAGGAACGGTGAAATAATAAGTTCCCGATTTAGAGCGAAGTTATTTTTGGTTTAGTCAAGGCGAAAAACGTAGACGATGCAGGGCATCAGCGAGGCTTTTCAACGAAGAATAAACTAAAAAGAACGAGTTAAAAACAGGAAGTTATTGTTTGACCGTTCCTAAAATACAATATATACTATGCAACCATATCAGATTAACTTAATTAATGGCGTCGTGCTAGTCGCTATGGGACTTTGGGGCTATCTATCAGGCGGAGACAATGCTTCGCCGACAGCTTTAATTCCTGTTGTCTTTGGTATTATCTTTTTAGCGGTCACACCTCCTTTTCGTCGCGAAAATAAGGTAGTCGCACACATTGTTGTACTGCTGACGCTATTGATTGTACTCTCTTTATTCATGCCATTGAAAGCGAGAATTACAGCAGAAGATACCATCGGTATTGCGCGAGTAGGAGTGATGATTTTGACGTCTGCGATTGCGATGGTGATCTATATCAGAAGCTTCATCGCTGCCCGAAAGGCGCGAACCACATAAGTGTAGTCAAGCTGTATGGATTAATCTCCTTTTAGAAAAGGAGTTTTGATACAGCGTAATCGAGAGATCAGTTCCAAGGGAACGTCTTCCCTTGGAGCATAATTATAGCACAGCTTGTGTGTCTAACATCTAATGCCTGCCTGTTGCAAGTGACAATCAGACAGGTCTAACATCTAAAATCTATTTTCCTAAACGTGCGAAATTATCTAAATATAAGTGGATATATCGGTTTGCTATTCTTGTGCTTGCTGCAAGCCTGCACACCCCCCGATACCGAGGATTTGACTATTGTTTACACAGGTATTAACAATAATTCCTATGCACAGATGGTCTATCAACTGCAAGACCGCCTAGAACGTGATTCCTTGATTGATCTGTTGAGTCACGAACGAGCGACAGTGCGTTATTGGGCAAGTCGAGCTTTTGCATCTGTACAGGGAGAAGAAGCCGTCGATGCGTTAATTCCACTGCTACAGGATACAGCTGCTGAAGTTCGCTATATGAGTGCGTATGCGTTAGGACAAATTGGAGATGAGAACGCAGAAGAAGCACTCGTACAAGCATTCGATCAGTATGATGCTCAAAATCCGCTCAATTTCTATGTGCTACAAGCAATAGGCAAAGCGGCAACAGCCAAATACCTACCGCTGATTAGTGCTGTGTCTACTTACCAAAAGCAGGATACGCAGCTAGTGGAAGGTATGACACAATGCATCTACGAGTATATGTTACGTGGTATAACACATCCAATAGGTACAGATCGGATGGTAGCGTTAGTGAACGATGATGAGCAAGTAGATCGAGCGCGTTTGTATGCAGCCAACTATTTGTTTCGAGGGCAGAATTTGGGATTGGACACATTGGGAATAGATACCATACTGAGTAATACATTTTCAGCAGAAAGCGATCCACGAATTCGCATGGCGTTAGCGATTGCAGTAGGAAAGACGAAAACACCTTTAGCCTTACAAAATCTGCAAATTCAATATGCGCTAGAACAAGACTATCGGGTCAAATGCAACATCATTCGCGCTTTAGCTAATTTTGATTATGTGGATAATAAAACGCTAATCTTACAAGCCGTTCGTAGTCCCAATCTGCACATTGCCCACACCGCTGTTCAATATTTAAAAGATAATGGTAGTCCACGCGAAGCCAATAGTTATAGACTACTTGCTAGAGACACGACCTTGAACCCGATGGTTCAAATTGGGCTACTTACTGCTGCGAATGCGCGCATGCCCAACTATTTTACGGATTACAAATCGCGGATTAACTACGACTTGCGTCAGAAATATGAAGCAGCAATCAATCCGTATGAAAAAGCAGCTGCTTTAGAGGGGTTGGGTTACTACGTGCGCATGTATGACTACATCGGGAAACTGGATGTGAGTGAAGAAGCTCCTGTCGTCCGTACTGCAAAGATACAAGCGTTGAGTACCATTGCACAAGAGAAAACATTTGATGCGTCATTTGGTTACGCAGCGACTCGGGCAAAACAAGAGATCGGCGACTATCTGTTGGAAGCCATAAAAGGAGGAGATGTAGGTCAGATGGCAGTAGCTGCTGGTGCATTACGTACCCCCGGACGTGAGTTTAATACAATCTTTGCAGACAGCGTAGCTTTACTAGAGCAAGCCGCCGAGCAGTTGACGTTACCCGACAATATAGAAACGTACAACGAGCTACAGCAGACTATCGCTACGCTGAGTGGTACGACGTACAAGAAAACAACTACAGCTTACAATCATCCTATCGACTGGAGTGTAGTAGCTAGAGCGAAAGAAGGTAGCCGAGTTGGTCTACTCACAAACAAAGGAATGGTTCGCCTTCGTCTCTTCCCAGACGCCTCTCCAGGCAGCGTTGCGAATTTTATTCAACTAGCAGAAAAAGGCTACTTTGATGGTAAAAACTTTCATCGTGTCGTTCCCAATTTTGTCGTTCAAGGTGGAGGTAGTCGTGGCGACGGATACGGGGGTTCTGATTTTAGCATACGTTCAGAGTTATCCCCAGATCTGTACTACGAGCGTAAAGGAATGGTTGGGATGGCTTCGGCTGGTAAGCATACAGAAAGCACACAATTTTTTATCACACATTCACCAGCACTGCATTTGAATGGCGAGTATACCATCTTTGCAGAAGTCGTAGAAGGGATGTCTATCGTTGATGATATTCAAGTGAATGATCGGATTGAGTCGGTCAAAATTGATCTTTAAGGTGGGATACGTTCGAGTATCAGAAAGAGGAAGAATGACATTTATCAAGGTACGTTATAACAAGCGCGTACGACTTCAGGCTTTTGCCCTATTCGAAATTTAATAGTTATTATGAAAACAACACCACTAACAGATATACATATTGAGCTAGGTGCAAAAATGGTCGAATTCGCTGGCTATCAGATGCCTTTGGTATATAGTAGCCTAAAAGAAGAGCATTTGAATGTGCGAGCGCACGTTGGTGTGTTTGATGTATCGCACATGGGCGAATTTATTATTCGGGGCAAGGAAGCGATGGATTTAATTCAACATGTGGTGTCCAATGATGTAAGCAAGCTAGTACCTGGCAAAGCGCAATACGCTTGTCTACCCAACAAAGAAGCTGGAATCGTCGATGATTTGTTGATCTACTATTTGCCAAACGATGGGCGCATGAGTGGTAGTGACATCCCGACGTATATGCTTGTTGTCAATGCATCAAATATAGAGAAGGATTGGGCTTGGATACAGTCGCACAATACGTTTGATGCGCAATTGATGGACATCTCAGCGCGAACTGGATTACTGGCGGTGCAAGGACCTGAAGCGATGGATTTGATTGCACCATTGACTAACGTTGACGTTCATAACTTAAAATACTACACTTTTGAGCGCGGCACATTTGCAGGACAGGACAACGTAATTGTTTCTGCCACAGGCTATACTGGAGCAGGTGGAGTAGAGTTGTATGCTGATAACAAGCAACTTCCAGCTATTTGGGAGGCGTTGTTTGCGCAAGCAAAAGAGCGCAATATTTCTTTGTTGCCTACAGGCTTGGGTGCGCGTGATACTTTACGCTTGGAGAAAGGCTACTGCTTATATGGTAATGACATTACTGATACTACTTCACCATTGGAAGCGGGTTTGTCTTGGATCACTAAACTCACTAAGGGGGATTTTGTCGGGAAAGCTGCTTTGTTGAAACAGAAAGAGCAAGGCACAGAACGGCGGCTAGTAGGACTAAAAGTAGATGATAGGAGAGTACCACGACATGGGTATCCAATAGAAGATGAAGCTGGAAATGTGATCGGTGAAGTGACGTCTGGTACGCTGTCGCCATCTCTAAATCAGCCGATTGGGATGGGCTATGTCACTACAGCATACAGTACAGCTGGCAGCCAAGTCTTTGTGTCCACTGGACGCAAGCGACTAACCGCAGAAGTAACAAAAATGCCCTTTCTATAATAGCTCATCAAACTTTTATTCATACGAAGTAGTACCAATTGGTTATATTCGCATTGAGCCGACCATTATCATAGATTTTTTACAATGACGTTAGAAGAAGGAAAGGAGCAATTTATCCAGTCTTGGGGTACATTGGGATCAAGTTGGGGGATAACGCGTACGATGGCACAGATTCATGCGCTATTGCTCATCAATCCTGAACCCTTGAGTGCTGAAGAAGTGATGGAGGAGTTGAAAATTTCCAGAGGAAACGCTAATATGAACTTACGCGCCTTGATCGACTGGGGACTGGTGCATAAAAAACTCAAATCAGGCGAGCGAAAAGAGTATTTTGTAGCGGAAAAAGATATGAGCGAAGTAGTGAAGAACATCATTATTCAGCGCAAAAAACGAGAGTTAGAACCCATGTTAAAGATGTTAGAGGAACTCTCAAAAGTGGATGGTGAAGGGGAGAAAGAGCAGGAATTTAAGAATGTAATACAGGATATTCGACTGTTTTCTAATAAGGCAGATAGCACTTTGGACATGCTTGTGGGCGCCGATTCTAATTGGTTTATGAGTACGTTTTTAAAGATGATTAAGTGATAAGAAACAATAGATATTAGATCGCTTCGCTTTTAGACTTGCGCTATTCTTGGACATTAGAAATGTTGAGCTGGCTGTATGCTTGAAAAATCATCATCGTTGCATTAACCAAAATAGATGATTCGGCTGAAATCTGTGCTTCCAGCCGACTTTATCATTCTACATCTTACGTTTTCCTTTCACTTCAAAACTACTCAACATCATCCCTTCTAGCTCATCTTTTTCTGACATATAATTCATCTTAAAGTCAATTGTCATTGCGTACTCGTCGCTGTAAAACTCGCCAGTCATTGTATTGCCGTCCACTTCAAAATCTTTGATTTCGACCTCACCATCGCCATTACTCAAAAAGGCTTTATAGTCGTCTCCGTCTTTTTCGATGCGCATCGCCGTTTCGACTGTTCCCATGGGTGTGTCCATGATGGATAGCGTCCAGTTGCCACTTGGATCTTTTGCCATGGTTTTTTCTTCCATAACAGGAGTAGTCGAAGTACTGTCCGTTACTGCTTTGCTGCCGGAGCAAGCTTGTAGTAGGCAGAAGAATAGTACACAGCTGATGATGGTTAGTTGCTTCATTTTCGTTTTATTTAGTTGAAAAATTTGATAAGGTCAGTTGAAGTCTTATTCGTTTATAGACAGTAACATAGCTGAGTGATAGGATGTAGTGACAACGTATGACTTCAGACATGAACTTGAATAGTAGAATAGAATTTCACACAACAAGGTTGACATTTCCCTCTGAAAATAGACAATCAATTGAATCGAAGAGTACTTACGAAATACAGCCATTGGTGCTAAATGCACATCAGCATTCGATATTTGCGACCGCTTTTATGCCACCTCTTTCCCCTCAGCTGCTTCCCAAAGCATAAACCACTCTTCTCGCGTTAGCGAAATCTGTTGCGCGTCCACTGCCCGTTGTAGACGCTCAACTTTCGTAGAACCCATGACTGGATGAAGCTGTACTGGATGTTTTAGCATCCAGGCAATAATGATCTGCTCAAAAGTCGTGTCATATTTGCGCTCCAAACGACCAGCGACAAATCGAATACGCTGTGCTGCCTCGCTAGGTGGATGGGCGAAAAAAGCACCGCCAGCCATTGGACTATACGCCATTGCTAAATGCCGATGTTGCAGTAACTGATCTAGCGTACCATCCAAAAAAGGTTGTCGATGAAGTAAAGACGCTTCAATTTGGTTACCTGAAAGTGGAATGTGGCTGTTGAGTAGTTCGTACTGAAAAGGCTTAAAATTGGAAACACCTACACGAAGAACTTTACCACTTTCAAGCAACTGAGTGAACACTTTTGCTATTTCTTCTGGCTGCATCAGAGGACTAGGTCGATGAATTAACAACAAATCTAAGTAGTCAGTCTTGAGTTGGCGCAGAGAGTTTTCGACGGAGAAAATGATATGTGCTTTGCTGGTATCGTATGATTTGATGCGGTGACTCGGTCGGTTGTCGGTCAACATTTTGATACCGCATTTACTAATCAACTGCATTCGTTGACGTAGCGAGGAACTACCCTGTGTAGCACGACCGAATAGCGTCTCTGTCGTATAATCACCATATATATCAGCATGATCGAAAGTGGTAATCCCTATGTTCAAGCAGTTTTCGATAAGCTGTAAGACGGCTTGTGGTGAAAGTTGTGCGCCCCAGCTGCCCCAATTCATGACGCCAGCGATGATGCGCGAGAAAGAAGGTGTATCGGTGTTGTTCATGAATCATAGTGTTTGAGTGCCAAAAATAGAGAAATCAAGGCGCAACCTCGTTCTAGAACTCAGGAATTCGTTTTATTTATTTCACAGCCTTTAAAAGTCGAAATGCTGCTCGTTCTTTATAAAATATAAGCAGACAGTAGATGAATAACAAAACGGTATTGAGTAACAACTGCTGCCACAATGCTTCCAGCCAGTACTGCTTTCCCGCTACGCTCAATGCATATAATGCCATTGCAAATAGGATATACCCAACAATACGCCCCACTTCATAAGGAACGGGATATTTTTTTCGTCCAATCAAATAAGACAAAATCAGCATTAGTAAATAACAAAAAAAAGTTGTCCAAGCGGCTGCCATGTACCCAAATTTAGGGAGAAATAAATAATTCAGCGTAATCGTCAAGGTCGCACCAATGACCGAAATATACGCGCCCCAACGGGTCAAGTCCGTTACTTTGTACCAAACGGAAAGATTGTAGTAGAGACCTAAAAAGAGGTTGGCAAGTAGGATAATGGGGACGATTTTGAGACCTACCCAATATTCTTCGCCAACAATAACTTGCTTAAGTAGATCGAGATACAGAAGAACAACTAAAAATCCTAATGCGCTTATAATCGCAAAATATTTCGCCACTTTCGCATAGATGAGTTGAGCGTTGTTCTCATTTTTTTGACGAAAAAAGAAGGGTTCTGCCCCATAGCGAAATGCCATAGTAAATAGCGTCAGAAAAATAGCAAACTTGTAACAAGCACTATATATACCCACCTGCTCTAAGTTCTCTTCCGTCGTTCCAGTCAACCAATAGGGCATAATCATCCGATCAAACATTTCATTGAAAATGTATGAAATCCCGACCAAGACCATCGGTACTGCGTATTGCAACATCTGCCTCCAAAGTTGCGGATCAAATTGTGATAGGCGTATGCGCAGTAGTGTGGGACTCAGTAGTAGGAGCGAGATACCATTACCGATTAAGTTAGCGACAAACACATAGGCAAGTAAGTGTTCCTCATGATAGACAGTCTCCACAAACGGATGTAGAAATGACCAAGCTTCGTGCTGCAAGGCGTAGGGGCAGAATAAGATGAAAAATAGGTTGAGTAACAGATTGATCAATGTACCCGTCAAGCGAATACTAGCAAAACGAATTGGGCGTTGATCAAGCCGTAGCTTGGCATATGGAATTTCGCTGAGTGCATCAACAATAATAATGCCTAATGCCAGACGAATTAAATGAACATAGTCGCCATATTCTAACCAATTTGCAATCTGTTCAGTGAAGGGAAATAGAAGTGCTGCAATAAGGATTGTTGTAACAGAAATAGTAAGTGCCGAAGTATGGAATGCGGTATTTTCTTGTGTTTTGCTTTCCGCACCAAATCGAAAATAAGCTAACTCCATTCGATATGTCAGAAAAACCATCGCCAATCCCATGAACGAAAAAATATTCGATAAGCGACCATATTCTTCCTTGCTAAAAACTTCTACAATGACGTCCGTGTATAATGGAGTCAGTAAAAAATAGAGAAAGCGCGCCACTATCGTACTGACGCCATAAATAACCGTTTCACTCGCAAATTTTTTGATGGACATATTCGATGAGCTATTGAAACACGAAGGTACTCATCGAATTTCAATCTTTGTCAATGCCGTCACCGCTCGCTCATAAATATCTTGCATCTCTGCCGTACTGTCCTTTCCAGCAAAAAGTGCCATTTCGCAAGCGTTCAAGATGCGCATAAACGAATCCGTTTGATCGTCGGGAACATTTAAGACTTGTAGGCGCTCCTGAACGACCGATTTGGTCAGTTTAGAATTAGGAATATTCAGCTTATCATTGATGTAGCCCATCATCGCTTTGGAGACTTCATCATAAAAGGCACGACCCTTATTCGCTTCTAGATGCGCTTTCGCTTGCGCCAAATGCTGCCTAGCAACCTGCTCAGCTTTGCGTTGCTTCAAAATTTCTGGATCAATGTTTGCTTGACGATTTTTGACATTCTTAAAGACAATCGTCCCTAAAAAAAGAAGGAGAGGAAGTGCTGTCAATCCCCAAAAAGCAGTCGTACCAAAAAATGGAGTTGAACGTACTTGCAGTTCCGTTTGCCGACGAATATCCAATAAGCCTTCTGCTATCTCTTTGTTTTGTGTGTTTGGAACATTAACATTGGGCATTTCGCTACCGGGCGAAACGGTAATGGTATAGGCTTTGCTTTGAGTCGTTTCGTATGTGGCTGTTTCTGGATCAAAGTAAGTGAACTCAGGTTGCAAAGTATACGTGCCTGCCCTTTTCGGAATAGCTAAATAGGTGTATTCTTTAGCCGTATAAATACCAGTCTCCATCTCGCGTGGTGCGCCTTCTTGCGTTTGCGGGTCGTATACTTCAAACGCATCTCCGAGTTCTAGATTGGGGGCTTGTACTCGTTTTGGATCGCCATTTCCATTGATGCGTACCTTGATTTCTAACGCGTCATCTGTAGTCAGCCGACTTTGATTGATATTGAGATAAAAAGAATACTGACCGACCGCTCCTGTGAACGAAGATGGCGCATTCGGTGGAAGTGGTCTGACTTCCAAATCCAAAGGCGCAGAATTCAAGCTAAGCCGATAGACTTCTGGCGTAAAGAAAAAATCTCTTGGATCACGCACGCTACTTTTGGCGATCCCTACTTGCATGCGCATGGGATCGACCGTTAGTGTACCTGTTTGTTGAGGAAACAGGGCAACACGTTTAAGCGTTTTGGTGGTATAGGTTTGCCCGTTGATGTCTTCCTTCAACGTATTGGCACTAAAACGACGTAGGTCTTCAACATAGAATCCTCGATAGTTGGACTCTTCCAATATGTTGTAGCTGTTGATATTTTTGAGTGTATAGATTCGATAGTTGAGGGGTACTTGCTGCCCAATATAGACTTTTTCTTGATCTAACTCAGCCCGTAAAAAAACGTCTTCCTCCGTCCCAATGGTTCCACTGTCGCTGTTCGCTTTATTGTCCACGACTTCTACAGACAATTCATTCGTCTGGTAGCGTTTGCCACGTACTTCTACACGCGCTCTCTTTATAATCGCATTACCTAAGCGTGTAGGCTGTAGCACATATCCGTACACTGTTTCAGAAGATTGTACGCCGTTGATTATCGACGTACTCATGGATTGACTAGGCCCTGAAATGATGCGAAAGCCATTAAAATCGGGTGGATCGAAGTTGCTGCCGCGTCCATTTTCTAAGATGAACTGCACCTCAAAGTAGCCACTCAAGGATACTTTTTTTGCATCTGTGATGGCGCGAAAGCTGATTTGAGACCATGCTGTTACTGCCGTGAAGAAAAAAAGAGCTAGACTGTATAGCAGTCGTCGTACCATTACTGTTTATTGCTTTACTAGATTAGCTGATTGGTTGGGGCGATTGGTTGGGGCGGATTGGTTGGGGCGATTGGTTGGGGCGATTCATGAATCGCCCTTACGGATCGCCCTTACGGATCGCCCTTACGGATCGCCCTTGCCTTACTCACTTTTTACGCTTTGGATATACCGCTCGACTAGTGATTTGTAGTAGGGCTTCAAGTTCGGCGATACCGTTTGATACGGGTTGATCTCTGCTTCCCGCTTTTTTAGATATTCCTCTAACGATGGTGGTATCGGACGCGGTTGTGCGTTTGCTTGCTCGGCTTTGCGCTGTTCGTCGTATTCTTTCTCCCGTTCTGCTTTTTCATGTTCCAGCAGACGAGTCAAGATGTCCTGCTGTCGCTTCATCATTTCGTTCGTCAACTTCTTATTGACCAAATCTGTCTCGACCTTGTCCATCTGATCGATCATATCTTGCAACTCTTGGCTGCCTTTTCCGCGCTCGCTCATTTCTTTCTGCTTCTCTTTTAAGGCTTTACGAAGAGCTGCTTGTCGGGCTGCCATTTGTGCGAATTCTTTACTGCCCATGCCCCCTTTGCCGTCTTTCATTTGCTGCATCTTCTCCTTCATCTCTTGGTTCAACTGCTTCTGTCCTTGCGACATCTGATCTTTCGGCACGGTACCCTGCTTGCCTTGCCCTTGTCCAGGATTGGTACACATTTGTTGACCAGGCATTTGCATGGACATTTGCTGTTGCATTTGTTGCATGGTTTCACTCAACATCAGGGCTAGATCGTTCAGGTTTTTCATAGAGCGACGCTGATGTTCCGCTGCTTGTGGCTTTCTGCGTTCTTCTAAGTCTTCTAGGGAGCTTCGGATATTGTTTTTGATCTCCGTCGATTTTTCGGTAATGAACGACTCGATTTGGAAATTGCGCTTCGCTAAAGCTTGTAAACTATCTTCTACTAGACGGAAATCATCTTGCAGCTTAAATTGCTCTTGAACTAGCTCTACGTAGCGCGGCGTCGTCACATCCGTCGGTGATAGTTTATCCACCAATTCTTCTTGATCGAAAGACATACCTACCAAATTCTCTAGCAACTGTCGCAAAGCTTGCATATCTTCTTGCATCTGCTCCATCTGCATACTTTGCATTTGCTGCGACATTTTTTGGGCGGCACGACGCATTTGTTGGGCAGCATTTTTCTGCGATTTGGATGCTTTTTTATTCTCCTGTTGCTCTAGTTGTTCTTGACTATTCTCCATCTGTTCATCAATCTTTTCCATATCCTCCTGTGGCTCGTCTAAGTTTTTCTTCTTGCTGAGCTCCTCATTCTTCTCCTGCATTTTTTCCATCTTCTCTTGCAGCTTATCGAATTCCTCGTTTAGCTTTTCTTGCTCTTTTTCTAACTCATCCTGCTTTTGCTGTTGCTCCTCACTTTGCTCTTGTTCACCCTCTTTTTTATCTCCGTCCTTCTCTTCACTATCCTCTTCTTCGCCATCTTGTTGCTCACTGTCCTCTTGTTCTTGCTCCTCCGCCAATTCTTCTGTTTCTTCAGCCAACTCCTCTTGTTTCTCCGCTAGTTCTTCCAACTTTTCGATGGTTTCTTTCATTTCTTGTTCCATCTCCAGTTCTTTGAACAACTCCAGCATTCTATCCAACTCCATTTCCATCTCCTCGTCCTGCATTTCCATTTGCTCCATCATTTCGAGCGCACCATCCTTTTCCAGCTCCTCCATCAGTTCTTGGATTTGCTTCATCAACTCCTGCATTTCTTCGCTCATCACGTCTTCCATCATCTCTTGCAGTTGCTCTTGCTTCTGCATGATCTCTTCGTCCTGTTGGCTGAATTCCTCTTGGTTCTTTTTATTTTCCTCGAAGTTTTCTTTAGCCTGCTGCATTTGCTTTTCGAGTTCTTTTTGACGCTCTAGCAGTTTTTCCAGCTCTTTTTTGTCTTGCCAATCTAACTCTTTTTTCTGCAACAGCTTCTCGCGCATCTTCTTCATCTCCTCTTGCAACTTGCGCGTTTCCTCCAACGACTTCTTCAAATCTTCCTTGATCTGTTCGTCATTTTCTTCTGCCATCGCTTCGTACTCTTCCACCGTCGGTACGCGATACTGCATCAAGTTAGTACGTGCGGATTTGCTGCCATTCACGCCATCGTTGTCGTAGACTTCAAAGTAATAGTTGACTTGATCGCCTGGCTGTAGTTCCAACTCGCGGACATCAAACTGATGGTCGTATTGGATTTGGTTGCCGCTTGGCTTGTTTAGTTTAATGCTTTGTAATTCGCCCTTTTCGCCATCTTCGTTGACGACTTCATAGTTGAAGGACAAGCTCAACAGTCCATAATCATCCGCTGCGTCACCGACAAAGTAAACTAACTTCTGCTCCGTGCTATCGACGAATCGCTCGACATTGATACTGGGATATTTATCTGGAATGACGGAAATGGAATAGCTGACAGAATCGGCGTTTGGCAAGGCTTCGTTGGAAACATACAACTTATAACCTTCGCCACGCAACGCTCTTTTTTGAAAGGTAAATGCATCTTTACCCAATCGCTTCGTGTTCGTCAACTCCTCCGCTGCTGAAAATTGAATATCAATAGCGTCAGTATGTTGCGCATCGAAAATCCAATCAATTTTTGTCCCCACTGGTACCACCAAATCACCCACACTATTCAAACTTTCGTCGCGCTGCCCGATGTAGTTGGGATAGTCTAACTTGACTTCAAAGTTGAGCAAATTCGGTTTTTTCAGTACCTCTAACTCGTAATCCTCAGACGTGACTCCACTAGAAAAAACGCGAAACTCCGTATCTTTTTGGACATTATTAAAGCGATAGCTAAACGTATTCGCATCTTCTTTTTGTAAACGATATTGGTAGTTATCGACATTAATAAATACTTCATTCGGCAATACATCGCCGTCTACTTTCACCGTGATTGGGAAGTCTTGATTTTGAATGACTTTCAAATCCTCTTGTACTAACTCAAACTGAAACGGTGCAGGGCGTTCGTACTTTTTACCATTGTTGATGAGGCGTGCCGTGCTATCAGTAATTAAACTGGGCGCAGCAAATAAAATGACGATTAGCAACAAAAGCGGCGGCAAAACATACCGCAAATATTGACGATTTTGACCTAGATCAATCGCGTTGCGGAACGGTACTAACTTGATGTCATCCGACTTCTGATCGATACCAGCTAGGATCAAGCTATTCTCTGCGCTCTGATCGGCTTGTTGCTTCAACTGCAACACATTTAACAACTTGTCTTCTACATCTCCGAAATGCTGCCCGATGATCTGCGCTGCACGTTCATGCGAAATGACACTTCCCAAATGAAAGTACTTCGCCAACGGAATGCCAATCCATGCCACAAACGCCGCTCCACTCAATCCGATGAACGAGAAGAATAACAACTTCCGCACCGTCGTATCAAAATAGAAATAATGTTCTAGTAAGTTGAAACTCACAAACAGCACCAACATCGTCGCCAAAGTGTACAACGTACCTTTGATGAGCTGATTCAGGTAATATTTTCGGATAAACTGATCGAGTTTTTCAATCAATAACTGGTAATTGCCTTTGCGCATAGTTCTGTCCTATTATCAAGCTACAAGTCGCAGCTAGTTTTTTCTGAGAAGGTCTAATTCGGTAGGTGCTGTAGGTGTTCTGAACTTAATTAACGATTGAAATTTCTGGAAGTTGTTGGACTAAGTGATGCGTTCAATATTAAATTGACATTTTTAAGTATCCAATTCTACTCAAAGCCTCTACCTTATATCAACACAACAATTTTTGGTTCGTTTTTCTTGCTTCTATAGAGCGCGTTACATTGGATTGACTAAACCGAAGAAAAAGCATATGATTTGTAGGTTAGACTGTCAATACATCTACTTTTTACGACATATTCGCTCTGAAAGAAGTTGAGTCCTACCGATGTAGTTGTCTCCCATTAATTTCTCTGTCAAGATAGTCTATTTATATAGATTTCCCAAGTAGATAGATGTACCACAGCACTACTTAGCTTTACTTTTGCAATTGATTAACAAGGTATGTGAACATAAGCCTTCTCCCAATTATCCTTTTCGCTCTCCCACAAAGTAGTCTTCTTTATCCCGAAACAGCACATTGAAGGTCGTCAAACTACCATAGATGCGCGTCAAATACTGCTGCAAATTGACTTTCTCTTCATCACTTAGGTTGTTGCTGCTATTGATGCGCTGCTCCATTACACGCAGTCGGTCGCGTACCATCACGATTTTGTGAAAAAAGCCATCGATAGGTATTTCTTTATTTTTCAATCCTGCCTCGCCTGGCTCTAAAATCAATTTGCCACCTGTCCAGCGATCACCCATCGGCACTGCTTCTGCTAGCCCGTTGTAGTTGCGTAGAATCTTGATGAGTGACTGCTCCACTTCTGAATAAGATACGCCTTCTGTAGCTGGAATAGCGTCTACTACTTCCCACTTATCGTACTCTTTGCCGACTGTTTTAATACCGTACAGCGTAAAGCAAACTTCATACGCGATTTTTCGCAACCGGATCACTACGCCATCGCCGAATGCTGGATGTTTGACGCGAGAGCCGATGCCTAATAAGGTTGATGTTTCCATATTTTTTTGTTTATCTATCGGATAAAAAGTAGTGATCTGCGAGTTAGAAGATTTGTTATACAATCGTCCGCAATACGCGTTCTGGCAGGTGCGGAATACTATTAAACTGGCGCAGAGAAAATCGGTTGTTATCGTATAGAAAATGACTCATAGAAGCATTGTAAACAAGTCCATTAAGTTCCATAATTTTTCCGTTAGTCAGGTGCATCGCTTCTCCTGTAATGGCTGCAGTAGGTCCGCCCGATGTGATGATGCAGATGCGCTGTCCATGCTGATGTCGAGCGAGAATTTTCTGCAATGCGGTACGAACACGATTTTTAAAAGTCAAAAAAGGCTCAATATTGGTGGTGCTTGTATCAATTTTTCCACTTCCCCACGCAATTGCTACTTCATCAAAAATAGCCAGATACTGCCGAATCGGATCGGTGGAGGATAGCTTGGCTAGAAGCTCACGAACGTGGTCTAACTCTTTATGCTTTTCATTGGACAAAGCGCGCTGTAGCATCCATTTTGCCACTTTTGGACTTTGATGTTCGTTAAAATCTGCCAGCCGAATTAAAGGACACGTCCACCGTTTCCGCTGAAAAGCACGTTGAATTGCGGCTGCTGTTTGTTGATGCCGATACAATGTCCCCACATACACTTGGTCGAAACGCATATTCTGTTCTACCAAATAGTTGGCGAGTAGTTGTGCTTGTTGTTCTCCCAAAGGAGAAAGTTCGTCGTAGTTAGCTTTGCCCAAGGAAGCTTGTGCGTGTCGAATGACGGTTAGTTGACTCAAATTTTTATATTGAAGCCGTTCCTAATAGCTATCAGGATTGGCTGGATTTTTCTAAAAAAAATGTAGAATTCGGAATAGGATAAAAAGTAGTGTTAGTATGCTTCTAACTCTCGAACTGGAATCACGCCATTTTCTCCTATAGACTGCAACATTCGTTTGGCGCGAACGAAAGTATCAAAGCGTTTTTGCGTAAAGTTCTCGTCTGTTCGGTTTAGACTTTCCACCATGACACGTCCAGAGGCGTGTATAATTTGTCCTTCACCTGCGTAAATCGCAACATGTGTTATTTTCTCTTTCAACTCAGGTGTTGCTTTTCGACCAAAAAACAAAAAATCGCCAGGTAGCAAGTTCTGCCAAGTGGTGTCATACCGCAAGTCTATGCCCACATGTACTTGCTGTGAAGCGTCACGAGGTAACAGCAAGCCATTTTCAAAAAATACTGTTTTCGTAAATCCACTACAATCCATGCCTTTTCCAGAAGTACCACCCCATAAATAGGGTCTTCCTAGATGTCGATAAGCGGCTGCAAGTATATCGTGAGCTTCGGCTTGTTGTGTTAGCCAGCTGTCGTAATCGCTGACTTCACTACTTTTCACTCTGCCAGATCTGCCATCGGGCAGTACCACTGCTGTCGTATCGCCGCTTCTTGCTTGTAGTCCCAAAATATTGCCAGCTACTAAATCCGTTACCATCCTTCTAGATGAATCAGTGGCATACACAAATCCAAAGTCTTCACTATAAATAACTTTCTTTTTTTCTTTCCAAATGTTGTACCGCGCTTTATCCATTAGCTCCAAACCACCTGCGTCCAGCCATCCTAGATAACCATCAGGGGTCTGAACACGGTACCAGTTGTCGATACGGTCATAGACTTTCAGTGGTGTGCCTAACAAGGCTTGTGTACTCAATTCGGATGAGTGTTTAGGCTCTGATCGGATATTGGCAACGGACAAATTGACGACAGCAAAAGACTGCTTCCCTACCACAACATCTGGAAGTACTCGAATACTATCCACGTACCCAATACCAATACTTTCCAAGCGTCTTCGCAGCTCTTCGTACGCATCGGGTTGGTTGGTGACGCCATTGAGTTGTACTGCTCCTGCTTGACGCTCTACTTCCACCTCAAACAAGGCTACTCGCTTATCTGGTACATATTGTGTGCGTACTTCATGGATGACTTCCTCTACCATATTGGTCGACTCTGAACAGGAAAGGGCTAAAAATAAAAGTATGGGAAAGATATAGCGCATAAACTACTGATTTGAACAGCGAAATTAGACAATTTTTAAAAAAGCGAATATGTATCTAAATGGACAATTTCTACGTTCAATACAATCAGTCAAAACCGATGAACATGAAACGTCTTTTCTTTTTGCTCATATTAGGTGGTATCCTATGTAGCCACGATCTATATCTTAAAACATATACGTACCAATTAGAGTCGTATCAAGACACTGAACTATTCTTGTACAATGGCAACTTCGATGTGAACGAGCAGACGACTACCCGTGAGTCCTTGACCGATACACGAGTCATCGGACCGAACTATGACTTTATTCCGAACGACAAAGTATACGCCAACAAAGGCGATATTCTATATTTAGCCATGACTACAGGAGAGGCTGGAACGTACGTAGCAGGTATGACAACTACCTCTAGTCAGAAAAAGTGGGAAGCGGAGGCGTTCGAGCAGTATCTAGGAGAGCAAAGTTTGGAAAATGTGTTGGCAGACCGACAAGAGAAAGGACTTCGTGAAACCGCCGCCATCGTAGAACAAACACAATATGTCAAAGCTATTCTACAAGTTGAAGATGAGTATAGCGCACATCATGCAATGGCATTGGGGCATAAGTTAGAGATAGTGGCATTGACCAATCCCTATTTGCAAACAATAGGCGATCGGCTACAATTTCAACTGCTACAGAACGGAAAGCCTATCGCTAACCATCCTATCCAATACAGTTGGCGCAATGCAGACACCGCTATAGCAATGGAACGTCTAGTGAAGACTGATCGAAATGGATTGATTCGGTTGTCGGCAACAGCTAGTGGACAATGGTATCTATCAGCTACCCACTTGGAAGAACTCATTGGGAAGAAAGGCGAGTATCAGGCTAGTCAATCGACCTTGACATTTGAGATTTTGGAATAGGGCTATATTGAAGTCAGGTATTCCTGAATCTGCTCACACTCTCGGAATGCTCACCTTTCACCTCTCTATAAACCCTAATTTTCTAGGCTGCTATTTCCAGTTGCTGTTGAATCAACTGCTGAATGCTTGTCATATCATCCACACTGACCAAACGATCCGCGATGAATGAGCGATAGCCATTGTCATTGACCGACCAAAATACCACTTGACGAGGGGTAGAACGCCGCTTAATTTTCAGCCGACCGCTGGGCAAAAAAGCCGGATTAAGGGTAGCTAATTTGCTCACAACAACTCCATCTTTGCGCCGAAAACGAAGAATGACCAGATTCTTCATCATCTTAGCTTTTGCCTGTTCTACCTTCCATGCAATACGTTGCCCTTCTGCTAATGTATAGCCAGTTGCGGTCATCGCATGCGCCAACTCCATCACTTCTGAACGATCTTTTAATTCATTCTTCATAGTAAATCTCTCTCTCTTTATTTGACCAACAAAACCGTCGCAAAACGGCTGTTTCATTGTGTTTCAAAAATAAACAATTTGTTTTAAATAAACAAAACAAAACGTGGTAAAGTTGCTGTGGTGAGTGTGTTTTGAGTGTATTTTTATCACCATCTATTTTGCTTACCTTTGCAATCGCTTTCACTTACTTCAGACTACTTTAGCAAGATTAGAGTGATGGAAAATTTATTCGATTTACCACTGCTTATATACTTGATAACCAACTGATTACGGTCATAATGCACACTTTGAAATTGTACTGATCTACATTTAGCTTCAATGTGTTAGCTAAAGATGGAGTAGCCAATCATATTTTAATCGAACCTGTCGAGGTGGATTCACTTCTAGCAGAGGAAAGTTTCAAACAAAAAAATTAGTATCATGCCCGAAGGAAGAGGAACATTTCGCTCGTTACCTAAAATTTTTCTACTACTCACCGTTGTTGGTATCGGTGCGTTTCTACTACTGCGTTTTGCAGGAAATGGTAGTTTAGCGATAGGCAATAAGAACTACACCAACATTCCAGAGGAATATCAGCTGACCTACCGACCCGCCGAATTTAAAGGACAGATAGATGATGAGAATGCCTTAGCAATCTTGACGAATCCAAATCGCTATCAGCGCGAATTCAATGACTTAGTTTATGAGTTCAATATGTCCCTACTCAATCATGTAGCAGAACGTATGGACTTGAGTACTACCCAAAAACGAGAAGTCCAACGTGAATATGACAAACACCACGAATACATCAAGGGGATGTACTACAACGATTTTGTCACTTTAAAAGATACTACTTCTACCGCCTATAAAAGTTGGTATGGGACTGAGATGACAGACGCTGTAGCTTATATGGAGGAAGTGTCCTCTAAGTACACCTGCTTTCTCGTCAATCTCGTCATCGGTGCAGTGCTACCGCTGCAAGGCGGAGCTATCGCCGCCAAGGGTAATCGAGTGGAAACGCCTTGTGGAGTGGCATTGACCGAAGGTTTGCGTCCGATGATTAAGCGGCTGCAAGAACGGGCAGCTATCGAAGATTTTACGCGCTCGCAAGGTATGATTCAGCAGCGTGTGGAACGGGCGATTGCAGAACTAGCGACGATGGAGGTGGAAGATGCCAAAGCACTCAGTCGCCAACTAAAAACAAAAGTATTGGGGATTGATGTGTCCACTACGGATGTAGAAATTTCGGCGATGGGCTTGATGAAAGTAGGATTTGATTTACAAAAACAGTTCAACATCAACGTGAACCGCCAAACAGGGGAAGTATTAGTCACTTTGCCGCAGCCAGAAATTTTGTCCTTAGAGGTATATCCGCGAGTTGATAAAATGGACATTGGTTGGATGCGTGAGTTGAAAAGTGCCGACTTTAACGCTGATATGGAAGCACTAGCGGAGGCATTCCGTGAAGATGCACGCGACAGCAATATCTTTAACGATGCCAAACAGCAAGCTGCTGATTTGATGGATACTATGTTGTCGCCACTCATCGCCTCTCTAGGTAGTAAGTATCAGCTACGAGTGCGTTTTGAAGGACAAATCGATAGTGATTTTCCAACAACAGTGCAAGAACCAATTGTGGCGCAGTGATGAGTCGCAAAATGAGTACGGAAGTCTATCCTTTTCCTCGTCTCCCAGTAGCTTGAAACCATCAATTCTACTCCAAAAAGTTCTCAGGGTAAAGTTGATTATTGATTTAAGACTAAGTTATCGTTACCTGACAATAGTCGCTGTTGATTTATACTCGTATTGTTGCCCTCTTGGTCCTGTAAATTTTACTAAACAAACATATACGCCATTTGGTAAGTCCTTTCCTTCATTCAATTTCTTCCCATTCCAAGCGGCATTTGGGTCGTCTGTTTCGTAGACCATTTCGCCCCAACGATTCCAGATAGTAAACTTAAAGTTAGAGATGCCAGTCAATACACCTGTACCTCGGTAGCCTTCGTTTCTAGCATCATTGTTTGGTGTAAAAGCATTGGGTAAAAAATAAGTAACGAGTGGAACAACATCCACCGAACGCAAGAGCGAATCTTGACAGCCATTCGGATGCGTCACAATCTGTTTAATAACATACATACCTGTGTCTTGAAAGCTATGCGAAGGACTCTGTAGGGTAGAAGTGTTGCCATCACCAAAATCCCACAGCCAGCTCACTGCGTTGTTCGACTGATCGGTCAATTCGATATTCGGTTCGATGTTGGACAGCTCTTCTGGGGTCACGATAAAGCCAGCGCGAGGGCCTGGCAGTATTTCGATTAGACTGCGAAAGCTAGTATCCGTTTGGCAACCAATGGGCGAAGTGACATTCAAGCTGACATCGAACACCCCCGTTTCATTATAAATATGTGTTGGGCTGATGTCGCTACCAGAATTGCCATCTCCAAAGCTCCAATCGATGGTGTATGTTTCATCTATTGGGGAAGATAAATTATCAAAAAAGATAGGCGCAGGCGCACAGCCCACAAAGTCGCTGGGCGCGATGACTAATAAATTGGGGACAGGAAAATAAGGAATCGGTTTGGTGATGCCAGTCTCGCAGTTGTTATCATCTCGTACTAATAGCGTCGCATTCAAGTCGCCAGGTGCTTGATACGTGTGGTTGGGATTGGGCGTATTAGAACTATTGCCATCGCCGAACGACCACTGCCAATCGACGATCTGATTTCCGCCCGTCTCAGAAAGATCAGTAAAAACAACTGGTCCAGCCACGCACGTATCGTAGGCGAAGTCAAAGTCAGCCGTAATTTCAGGATAAATATTTACAAAAATATCAGCAGTATCTCCACATTCTGTGCCAGGATTTAATAGCAACTGCCCACGATAGATACCTGTGTCTGGGAAAGTTACTGTCGCATCCCATTGTCCGAATCGAGCCTCTTCGCCATTGATATCGAACCGCCAGCTCCAGCTACTGATGGCGGAGCGTTGAAAACTCTGATTTTCAAAACTAATGGTACTTTGTCCGCAAGAGTTGACCAAAAATTGCTGATCCCCAATAATCGAATCGTTCCGAATATCCGCGACGACCGTAGGTTCACAATTGGCGACATTGAATTGAAAATCCCGCCTAGTCTCTCCAATGAGTTCACCATCCCGATATTCTTTCACACAAACGCCCACTACGTACTGCCCCAGCCCAGTTGGCGTTCCAGAGATAATACCAGTATTCGGATCAATTTCGACTGCTGGTTTTCCAGCCAGCGGCTGCCGAAAGGTGTAGGTTGGCTGAATATAACGAACGGTCTCAAATGGCGGCGGACAAGCTGGGATTGGAATTGCTCCCGTACAAGCATTCAAATCTCCTCCGACGCCACCTGTTCCGTCCTGCCCTCCTCCTATCAGTGGCGCACAAAACTCATACACTAGCGAATCGCCATCGGCGTCTACAGCAGAATGATTAAATTCTAAGGGTTGATCGCCACAAATAACCGTAGGTGGAAACGACCTAAACTCTGGACTACTATTGCAAGACTGTTGGGCTTCAGGGGAAATGGTCGTGACATAAGAAGAGCCTACATCATCGGGGTTAAAAATATTAGTGATGGTTTCATTTCGACAACATCGCTGATGGACAATGTAATAGGTTTGATCGGAAATGGGCAACACCCTTTCCCATTCATAGTAAGCTTCCTCCACACAGATATTGGGAGGCACGACCAGACAAGGAAAGCTAGGTGGTGCTACTGCTTGCTGAGAGATAAGTCGCGTTGAAAAGGCTTCAAATATACCAGCTCTTGACTGCCCTTCACAGTTACCTTCTGGACAGCGATAGATGCCTATGGACGCATTCATATCAAAGGGCGCACAGTTGGAGCAGGCACAATCTCGATAGATGCTCATGGAGAATTTATAGCGCATGCCGTTAGTGGCTGGACCCAAACATTCGTAGGTGATTTCGCCGCCGATCAAATGGCGAGTTTGTCCATCTACTAAGAACAGGAATAAGCAGCAAAGTAGTAGTAATCGTTTCATAGGTTGTAATGTGCGTTCAATGGAAAATAATCATCGAATCAAGGTGACACTTCCACTGTATTTATATTGTCGGTTTCGAGCACCAATAAAAGAGATTGTATACACATAGACGCCTGTGGGTGCTGCTTCGTTGTCTAAGGTCATTCCAGTCCAAGGTACGTCTAAGGCGCGACTTTCAAATAATAATGCGCCCCATCGATCCCAAATCTGGAATTGATAGTCGCGCATTTCAGTCAAAATTCCAGTGATGCGAAATTCATCGTTGACACCGTCTCCATTGGGAGAAAAAGCATTGGGAAGGTAGGCAAAAACTTCTGGTGGAACGTCAATCAATTGTATCAATGTATCGGTGCAGCCGTTTTCGTTCAGCGCAATCAGTTGTAACTCAAATACGCCAGTATCCGCCAACATGATTATCGGGGTAGCTAACTCGCTTTCTGGTAAACCATTGAGCAGCCACTGATAGCTATCCGCCTCCTTAGACGTATTGGTAATCGTCAAATCTCGTTCTTGTAGACTAGGCACTGCTGGCGTGAATGTAAATTCAGCAGTTGGACTTTCCCGCGCAACGATCAGCTCATTGAAGGTACTAAACGCTCGACATCCCGTAGGAGCGGTGATGCTCAAACTCACATCAAATCTTCCAGCTGTTTCATAGAAATAGGTGGGTTGCAACTCGCTGCTTGTGCTGCCGTCTCCAAAGCTCCATTCGATATCGTAGCGTTCGTCTAAGGGTTCGGATAGATTGGTAAATTGCACTACTTGAGGCACGCACAGCATGAACTCGCTGGCTTCTACTTCTAGCAATGGTGGTATCGGAAAATAAGGCAGCTCTTTTGAAATAGTATCCGAACACTCATTGATGTCTGTCACTTGCAATTGAACGTCGTAGGTATTGATGGCGTCGTACGTATGGTTTGGGTTTTGGGCAGTGCTAGTCGTGCCGTCTCCGAAGTTCCAATTCCATTCGGTCAGTTGCATACTGGCGGCTTCGGATTGGTCTTGAAATTCGATAATTGACCCAAAACAAGTATCATAGATCATTGCAAAATCGGCATTGACGGCAGGACGAGCTTGGATGAAGATATTGGCGGTATCGCCACAGCTGGTATTGGGATTCAGAATCAGCTGCGCATTATAATCCCCTAATTCTGGTAGATCGAGCAACAAATCCCAAGTATCGTATCGCTGAGTATCGCCTTGTATTTCAACTTCCCATCTAAATTCTAGGATATTATCGCGTTCGATACTTTCGTTGATGAGTTCGATATCTTCCAATCCACAAGCTTTTAAAAAAAAGACGTCATCTTCTTGTACGATAGAGTCGGCAGCAATCTGTGCAATCACTTTTGGGGTACAACTCGTGACGTTCAAATGAAAATCGCGACGCGTCAAACTGAGCAACTCGCCATCTCGATACTCTTTAATGCAAATCGCTACCACAAACTGCCCTAAAATGCGCGGATCGGCGGTGAATAGTCCTGTTTGGGAATTAATCTGTGCATTGGCAACACGTCCCAAAGGATTATTAAAATCATAAATGGTATTGGAAAAAGTGACTGCATCGTAAGGCGGAGCAGCATCAGGATTGGGGGCTAGTCCGTCTAGTGCATTAGGGAAATCGCTATTTGTTCCACCACCTGTCAATGGCGCACAAAATTCGTAGACTAAGGAATCGCCATCTGCATCATTCGCTGATAGATCAAAACTAAGTGGCAAGTCAATACAAACAGCTATGGGTGGTAAAATATCTAAGGCTGGGCTACTACTGCACAAACGTTGCGCAGCAGCCGTCATTTCTGTGGTGTAGGTCGCGCCTGTCAATCCTGAATCGAAGATATTACTGACCGCTTGATTGCGACAGCAACGTTGATAAACGATGTAATAGCTGCCCTCAATAATCGGCAATTCCGCTTCGAAGGTGTAGATTCCTTCTTCGACGCAAATGTTATCTGGAATATCAAAACACGGGTCGCTGGTCGGATTAATTCTGGTCACAGTTGGTGCATCCAAATTAAAAATGAGTGGCAGATTATCTAGTTCAGAATGAATAGTCACTGTGGCATCAAAAGGCGCACCTGGTGCAGAATCGAAATCGGCACCACCTCCTTGGCAATCTCTGAAAATACGCATCGTAATCAGGTATCGCCCAATTGTCCCTTCTGGATTTTTACCCAAACACGAGTAACTAATTTCGCCTCCAATGACGTGTGCGCCGTACACCGTTTGCGTCCAAAATAAGCCAATTGATAGACAACTCAGCAATAAAATAAAGCGTTGGGAACTGCGTTCGATCATGCGTATCGGGAGTGATATAATGAGATAATAAGCTGTTGAATAGAAGTTAGGCTAGGTACTAAACGTCAAAACCAAACCTTCCATTATGCAACACTCTGATTTTCAAATAACTACCTTTTTAAAGTATCATTTTCGTCTGCTTAGAACAATAGTTACTACAGATAGAAAGTTTGTTTAATGCACTTACAATGAGTCGTAATAGCTCATACTAATAGTTACCTAAATCAACGTATATAGAACGTGTGAACATGAAAATACTTGTTACTGTTTTGAGCTTCTTAACAGGTGGCGAAGTGTTATTTTCGCTCCATCACACTTTCGACAACAAGAATAGCCTATGCAAGAAGCAGCCATGAGTATGATGTACGATCATGAATTGGAGAAAGCCATTCATACGTTACAGTCGGGCGGCACGATCCTATTCCCTACAGATACCATTTGGGGAGTTGGGTGCGATGCTTGTAATGCCGCTGCCATTCAAAAAGTATATGACGTGAAAGAGCGCGATCCTGACAAACCGTTCATTCTGCTCGTCGATTCGATGGATATGTTGAAGCAGTATGTGCGACACGTTCATCCTAAAGTGGAGACCTTGATTGCCTATCATGAGCGACCGCTAACGGTGGTCTACGATCAAGCTAAAAACCTGCCGGCGAATGCTATAGCGGAAGACGGCAGTGTCGGTATTCGGATACCACGCGATGAGTATTGTCGGTACTTGATTCGGTCATTTGGACGTCCATTAGTCGCCACCTCTGCCAATATTAGCAACGAACCTTTTCCAAATAACTTTTCGGGCATTAGTGAGCAGTTGAAAAAACGCGTCGACTTCATTGCGACGCATCGACAACAGGAGCGGCAGTTGAATGATCCTTCGGTGATTGTGAAACTATCAAGAAAAGGCGACTTGATCTTTTTGAGAGAATAAAATTTTACTAGGGTGTCGTTTCCCACGACGCCCTAGTTTCACGAATGCTCACTAGGTTTTCATTTCCTATGAAGACTTAGTTTCACGAATTTCCTTCGAAAAGCTAGAGCTGTCTCCAACTAGGGCTTGCTAAGGAAGCAAACCCGACCCAGAGACTCACTCTCTCAACAACTCCAAGGCAGTCTCCAAAATAGTATCCACGCCATCTGCCCGATCACTTTCGGACAAATCCACTTCTACATCAGGAGGCACTCCATTTTCAATAATGAAACCATTGGGTGCTTCAAATTGCGTATTGGAAACGCGCAGTATCCATCCATTCGCTAGTTCTGTGAAAGAAGGTGCACCACCACCACCGCCAGTCCAATCACCAACGACCGTCACATTCGGCAGGGCTTTCATGAATTGAGTAAAAAAACTAGATGCGCTATACGAAGAGCGATCTGCGAGCACCACTACTGGCTTGTCGTAAGTATAAATGACGCTATCCTGTCGTTCTTCGGGTTCATAAGGTTCTATGGTAAATTCTTCCCAGTCCGAAAAGTCATCGTGTTCAAAGCCATTTCGATAACGTTCACGCCCCACGACGACTTCTTCGTCTGTAAAGTGCTGAGCGATGCGGAATGTATTGCCAATGGAGCCACCGCCATTTTCGCGTATGTCTATAATGATGCCTTTATGATCCTTAAAAGCATTGATAATCAACAGCATACTACTCTCTCCTACCGTAGAGGAAAAACTGCTGTATCGCATATAGCCTACATCTTCAAAATCGTAAACAGTGAATGGTCCAATCAATCGCTGCTCTTCTTTAAAGTAGTTACGCTCCAATAGATCAAAATCAAAGTTGTCGGGATGATCTAAATACCACCGCCAGTTGCGACTGCGATCAAAAGAAGACAGTAAATTGACGTGTCCATCTTCCAGTTCGTACAACATAGCAGCAATGAGGTCGAATAGTTCTACGCTATTCATGTCTGGCTTTAGTTCTTGTTCGTATTGCGCTCGTATCGCTTGCCAGTCAATATTCTTATAGTCAAAAAAGGAGTATTCTTGATCGGCGAACTGCCAAGCTTCATCAAAGATGGATTGCGCATCTGACGGTGGGTCTTGGAGGATGGCTTTTTCGCAGGTGGTCAAACACAAAACAGTAGCAATCGCTAAAAAAAGTCGTTGTATCATTAGTTCATCCTTTCAGGCGGTTCGCAAAATAAACTCAACTGTTCATCAACGCTTAAAGTTGGCGAAATGAGGTCAGCGGATGGATAAGTAGCTCTAAATTTTTTCAGCATCACCTGCTGTAATTGTTGCAAGCGTTCTTCATATTCTGGTAGTCGCGCTAAGTCGTGTTGTTCGTTCGGATCAGTTTTCAAATTGTACAGGCGATGCACGATACCCGACGGCGGAAATCCAGTCGCATAACCGTCTCCTAGATCATCTTTACCCGATGTAAAAATATACTTCCAATTGTCTTGTAGCACCATCGCTTTATTGTCTACGTAGTAAACGGAAAAGATGGCATCTCGGTGTGTTTGGGTGTTGCCCCTCAAAAGTGCTTGCAGCTTTTTTCCTGCTAGATTGGGCATCTCTTTCAGTCCTAAAGCAGCCGTCATTGTTGGTACAATATCTGCTAGTTCAACAGGTGTCGTTATGCTTTTATTCTGCTCAAAGCCTTTAACGATCAGAGGTGTACGCACCGCTTCTTCCCACATCATGTGCTTTTCAAATCGTCCATGATGGTTCAACAAATAGCCGTGATCGCCGACAAAAACCACCAGTGTTTCTTCTTCTAAGTTCAGTTCTTTCAAGGCATTCAATAAGCGCCCTACATTTTTGTCCAAATACTCCACCGAGCTATAATAAGAACGTATGATACCTTGCCGTTCCTCCTCTTTTAGATCTCTGAAAATGGCTGGCATCCATCGCTGGTCAACTGCATTAGCTTCTGGCAGATCAATCATTGCTGCATCGTACGCACCTTGATACTCTATTGGAAAATTGAAGGGCGAATGCGGTTCGTAAAAGCTGGCAACTGCTAAAAAACGCTCATCCTGATTCTTAGTCATAAAGTCGATAGCAGCATCCGCAAAAAAAGTGCCTTCACTATCTTCAAAACGTTGTCCAGAAGTCGCTCCTTCGGCATTTAACCAAACAGCCGCTGGGTCACGAAATGGTTTCCAAGGTGGACGCACCTTTATCGTATCAGCTAGTGTAGTCGATGGTAAGGTTTCTAAATAATTTCGATGGTGATGTCGATCAACTAAAGTGTCAAAGCCGTGTTTTCTGCCAGAATTGAAATGGTTCTTTCCAAAAAGACCCGTAGCAAAGTCACTTTCCTTTAAATGTTCTGCCAAGGTATATGCTTCTTCGGGAAGTGGCGTGCGCAACAGAGTTACACCAGCCGTATGTGGATATTGTCCAGTCATTAAGGTAGCGCGAGAAGGCGTACACATAGGCGAGTTAGCGTAAGCACCTTCAAATTTCACGCCAGCTGCTGCCAATGCATCTATATTGGGTGTCCGAACAATAGAATTTCCGTAGCAGCCAACCGCATGTGTTGCTAGGTCGTCACTGATGATGAAAAGTACGTTTTTGAAGGTAGTTTGATCTAGGGTAGAAGAAACAGTGGGCGACTTGCAAGTCAGTAGGAAGAAGCAGAGGAATAGTGGTAAAAATTTCATGTATCAACTTGTAAGACAAAAATAATAGAAACGGGTTTTGGACTATTGGTAGCGATCGGTTCTTCGATATCTAGAATGGTTAAATGTACCGATTTGAATAGTTTTATCCAACTCGATAATGTCCGAAAGTACCAAGCGTGTGGCTGCGAAAACTGACCTGACAAACCTGCCCAACTATCTGCTATCCATTGATCTTTGTAAGGTATTTCGCCGCCGATGAGTGCGTTCGGGTGGAGGGTTTGTAGGAACAACAATTTTCGTCCTGTTAGCTGTTCGGCAACCATCTGTAGCAAGTTAAAAACACCTTCTTTTTCGTACAAGCAGAAGTTAAAAACAGCCGCCTCGTAAGGTGGATCAGGTAGTGTTTTAGTTGCTATTAGTTCTTCATAAGTGAGACAGTAAAAATCACCAAGGTGTTGCGCTTTAGCTCGTTCCATGAGCATCGCTGTTCCATCTACTCCAACTGTTGGAATGCCTTTCTCGATACAAGCACGCGTCAACCATCCTTCACCGCAGCCTACATCTAGCAGTCGAGTTGGTTGATACTGTTGAATGACTTCAAAAATAGCTGGATTCGTAACTTTTCGGGACGCAATTGACTCTTGCTCCATGACTTGTATCCAGGCGGTGGCGTTGTGTTGCCAAGAATTGAGGATGGTCATTTCAGTATTTCTTCTATCTCTGCTAGCACCTGTTCTAATGTCATTTCTATATTTTCTTCAACCCTATCAAGTTGGTGCTTATGATGAGGATATGTAGCTAGATGCTTGAAGTGTGGAGCATTATCCCATCTAATAATTAACTGACCATTTTTATCCTGCCAATGGAATGAGTAACTCCTCTCCTTTATGTCTTTGTATTCCGATGCCTGCAATAGTGATTCATCTATTAACGTGACTCTAATTTTGTAATAAAGTTCACTTTCTGAGCTTCTATTCTCCACTACCTTCCACGAGGAGATCACTGCGCTTTTCCTAAGCAATTTCAAAAAGTCCATCTGCTATTTTTTGAATTTTATTCGCTAAATCTGCCGCAGATGCCTGATGCCCTTTCCATGAAATATAGTCTTCCCATCTACCATGTACTTCTGTCTCACTTTCTTCTATTTGTTGCTTAAAATCTTCCAGTGAACAGTTGTATCGTTGTTGAAAATAATACAGCTGCATTGTGCTCTCTTTTAGCTGACGTTGATAGTACGCTACCACAGCGTCAATAATTTCTGCTCTTTTTATTGCTATCATTTTAATACGGTTGTTCTATAGAAAACAAGATAATCAAAGTTTCTATATTCTCATCTACTTATCCATTCGCACCACCTTCGGCTTAAAAATACCCACAATATCCACCAAGTCCACTTGATGGCTCATAACTGCCTGAATATCTTTATACGCGAACGGCGATTCATCTAAGCCACCACCGATTAGCGTCACTCCTTTTTCTTTCAAATGTGCTTTCAATTCTCGATAATTGAATTGTTTTTTCGCTTTAGTACGCGACAATTGTCGACCTGCTCCATGCGAAGCGGACTGCAACGAGCGCATTTCTCCTTTGCCCTGAATGACATAAGCAGGCGCAGTCATCGAACCTGGAATGATGCCTAATATGCCTTCGCCAGCAGGTGTCGCGCCTTTTCGATGTACAATGACATCCCGACCGTCAGCCAGCTGCTCTTTCCATGCAAAGTTATGATGGTTTTCGACACGTGCTAAGAGTTCGCTTCCCAATGCCTCATGTACGCGCTCGTGAATATGACGATGGCAAGCCGATGCGTAATCACCCGCCAAATTCATCGCCAACCAATATTCTTGCCCAGCTTCCTGATCTAAAGACAGCCATGCTAAATGCTTGGCTTCCTGTGGCAATCGGCAGGTTTCCATCGCTAATTTCGTATAATGTTTGGCGATGTTGGCACCCAATCCACGCGAACCTGAATGCGTCAGTAACGCCACATATCGACCAGGTTTTACACCAAGCGCATTATCCTTTTCTGTCAATTCCAATACCCCAAATTCTACGAAGTGATTGCCGGAACCAGACGAACCGATTTGCTTTCTTGCCTTGTCTTTCAGTTTTTTCAATAAAGGTATTTCTTGAAATAATGAGCGATGCAAGACCTCATCATCACGCGGATCGTCGAAGGTGTCGAAGCCAAAGCGACTGTTTTCATTCAAGATAGCTTGAAATTGCGCGTTTTGAGTAGTGAGTCGTTCACTTGGTAAGTCAAAAATGCTTAACGCCATTCGGCAGCCAATGTCGACACCGACTGCATACGGAATGATTTCGTTTTCAGTTGCCAAAACGCCACCAATGGGTAGACCATAGCCGTAGTGCGCATCTGGCATCAACGCGCCAGCGACACTCACAGGTAGCCGCATGGCGGTGCGCATTTGCTCTTTCGCGCCTGCTTCGATTTTTTCTTCGCCATAGATTGGAAAGTCTAATGCTTCACTGCGCAATGTTTGTATTGGATTTTCTTCTTCTCGCTTCACCAAGAGCTTTGCCAAGCTACCCCAAATTTCGTCTTCCAAATAGGTTTCTGGCGTCTCTTTTACGGCTTTCAAAAGCGCTAATACGTCTGATTTTGACTGCTTTTTAAAGTGCTTCATCGCAATACTAATCGCCACGCCGACAGCACGTCCTTGCTCGTAGCCAATCGCTAATAAGTCTTTGCCTTTAAGTTTTAACTTTGCCAATATTAGTGGATTTTATTCTTTGGGTGATACAAGTTTTGGGGAGGAGAAGTTCCGTTTTGTTAGAGAACAGACTCGTGAACTGTATATTTCTAAGTTTAAACCAAAATTACCCACTATAAAGCTTCGATCACTAGCTTCGCACATAACTTATATGAACTTATATGCCTTATATGTTTGATCCTCGATAGTTGTCGGTATGTCATAGTTCTTAGGAAATAGACTTAACAGATCTGGAAGATCGCTCAAGTCAACACTTCCATCAACCGCTCCATATCCTGCTTTTCATTAAACACATGCACCGAGATACGCACGTGATCGCCACGTACCGAAACGTAGATATTCTGATTGAGTAAGCGTTGGCGAACTTGATCGGCTTCTGCGGTACTGTTCAGTTGGATGGAAAATAGATGGTTGGAAAAGTACTCGTCTTCGGCGCAGAAGGTGTAGCGATCTTGTGCGAAATGAAGGAACGGCTGAATTAAATCACGCGCGTAGTTCTGGATGTGCAACGGATGCCATTGTTGAATATGTTGCAAGGCAGTTTTTAAGATCGGCATTAAGATGAAATTAGCGGTTTCACCCATGTTGTAGCGGGCGGAGCGAGGTAAGTAGTTGGATTCGTAATTGGAAAGTGTACTAAATTGCTTGGCGTTCGTTCGGTTCATCCAGCTTTCTTCCAATGGTTGCCCTTCGTCAAAACTTTCGTCCAAGTAAGCCATCCCTAAAGTATATGTACCTAACAACCATTTGTAGGAAGCACAAATCAACGCATTGATGTGGCATTTTTGGACATCAATAGGCATCGCCCCGACAGACTGTGTACCATCGACTAGCAATTTTGCACCTACTTCGTGACAGCGTTTTCCAATCTGTTCTAGATCAAAGCGCAAACCATTCATCCAATGCACAGAAGAGATGAGAACAACGGATGTTTGGTCATTGATCTTAGATAAAATCTGCTCGTTCCAGCTGTGTGCCATTCGTTTTCCTTTTTCTGTAGGCGACACAACAATTAGCTCTTGCTCTCGCTGCTCACACCAACGATGCAACGCAAAATAACCACTCGGGAATTCGTCTTTGACCGTAATCGCATGACCATTTTTTTTGCCTTCAATATTGTTCAATGCCATCGCAAAACCGTACGATACGGAAGGAATTAAAGAAATTTGTTCGGCTTCTCCATGAATGATGCTGGCGAATAATTGGCGTACCTGTTCCGCTTCCCCGAAAAAGTCATCAATCGTAATATCGACTGGATTGCGTTCGCGTTGCAAGGCGAGCGTGCCTGCTTCTTCTGCGGCTTTCAATAAAGGTGCTTTGTAGGCACAATTGAGGTAGTGTAGATCAGGGCGAAGGCTAAAGTGATGTTTTTGTGACTGCATGAGTGCGTTTTGTTTGACAGAAATGAACCAACTGTAAGCGCTATACAAAGGTAAGGTTCGTGTGTCGGATTTTAACCGCAAAGCCACTAAGAGAAGACGCAAAGTGCGCTAAGAAGACGATCCTCATTCGATAATTGATCTATTTAATTAACAGTTGATGCAGGCTATCTCGTAAAGATTAAATATCGTTAGGCATATCTATCATTTCAGCTATCAGCACGTACAATAATTACGAAATTAAAAGATAGCCAAAAACTACAAAACCACTAGTTCCTATCGTTTTTTCTCTTCCCTTTTTTCTTATGCTTGATAAGCTTCTTGGTTTATACAATAGTCATTAAGCCTTGACAATCAATCGTTGAACTTTATGGTATTTTTGTAGTTTATTTTGTATATATTTCCATCCCAAATTTTGCATCCATTTACGATCTCTAACCGTAAAATTGTTAGGTGCTATAGTCAGAGCGAGTGTAGAAGTGTACATTAGAGAATAGCACTATTTTCAGTCAAATTTAACAATATGTATTTCACAGCAGAGCATAAGTTTTTCAGAGAAGGATTCCGTGATTTTTTACAGCAAGAAGTTGTACCACATGTTGACAAGTGGGAAAAAACTGGTACGATTGACCGCTCCATCTGGAAGAAATTTGGTGACATGGGCTATTTTGGGATTAACTACCCAGAACAGTATGGCGGATTAGATCTAGATCTATTTTACACGGTCATCTTTCTGGAAGAAATGCAGCGCATCAATTCTGGTGGCTTTGCGGCGGCGATGTGGGCACATACTTATTTGGCGATGACACATCTGAATGCAGAAGGTGACGAGCGCATTAAAGAAAAGTATTTAGCTCCTAGTATTGCAGGAGAAATGATTGGTTGTTTGTGTATTACAGAGCCGTTTGCTGGTTCGGATGTTTCTGGAATGCGTTCTACGGCAGTGCGCGAGGGTGACTACTATATTTTGAATGGTTCGAAGACGTTTATCACAAACGGCGTGTATAGCGACTATCTAGTGGTATCTGCCAAGACAGATCCAACTCAAGGTGGAAAAGGCATCAGTTTGTTTGTCCTGGATCGTGACATGGAGGGCATTAGTGCAGCGAAACTAGACAAGCTCGGTTGGCGAGCGTCCGATACCGCAGAATTGGCATTTGATAATGTAAGAATACCTGTTGAAAATCTGTTGGGCGAAGAAAATGCAGGCTTTGCGTATTTGATGCAGCATTTGGCGTTGGAACGCTTGATTATGGGCATCAACGCGCACGCTCGCGCAGAGTATGCGATTGAATATACCTTGCAATATATGTCCGAGCGACAAGCGTTTGGTCAATCCTTAAACCGCTACCAAGCGTTACGTCATCGCATTGCGGAAATGGCGACTGACGTGGAAATGGCTAAAACGTTCAATTATCACACCACAGCGCGTTTGGACAAAGGCGAATATGTCGTGAAAGAAGCCAGTATGTCGAAGTTACGATGTACAAAAGTAGCTGACGATGTGATTTACAACTGCTTGCAATTTTTGGGTGGCTACGGGTATATGGAAGAGTATCCTTTAGCGCGTATGCTACGCGATAGTCGACTAGGCCCAATTGGTGGTGGTACTTCCGAAATTATGAAAGAAATATTGGCGAAGATGATTATTGATGGGAAGTCGTATCGTCCGCCTGTGGTGTCGAAAGTAAAGGAGGTAGCGGAGACGGTACATTAAAATTGAATAAAAGCGGTAAGTTACTGAAGTCCAATAGCTATCAGCGATTGCTAAACACCAATGGAGACAAGTTTTTCAAAAATAACTATCAAAATCTGCTGCATTTCAAGCTGTACAGAAGCACATCTTGCTTTGTCAGAAGGAGCGAATGCTTTAGGATTGGTGAGTGCGATGCCGAGTGGTCCAGGAGTTATTGAAGAAGGACAAATCAGAACGATTATAGATGAACTACCACCTAAAACAGATACGTTTTTATTGACTGCCGAAACCTGTGTCGAGCAGATAGTGGCGCAACATCACCGCTTGCCAAGTAGAACGATTCAGCTAGTCGATGCTTTGACGGAAGGAACATATGCTGACCTCAAAAAACAATTGCCAAATACTCAAATCGTACAAGTGCTACACGTATTGGACGAGCAAAACATTGACGAAGCTATCGCAATTGCGCCGCAAGTCGATGCATTGTTGTTGGATTCTGGTAATCCAAATTTGGTAGTGAAAGAACTAGGTGGCACAGGGCGCACACACAACTGGGCAATAAGTGCAGAGATCGTCCGACAAGTGACTGTTCCAGTTTATCTAGCAGGTGGGTTGCAGGCAGAAAATGTGCAAGCAGCTATCCAAACCGTGCGTCCGTTCGGTGTCGATTTGTGTAGTAGTGTACGGACGAATGGACATCTTGATCCACAAAAACTAAGCAACTTTGTAGCAGCGGTTAGAGCAGTCGCATGACCATTAACTCGCCATCATCCCTCCATCTACTGGAAAAGCTTGTCCAGTAATAAAACTAGCGTGTTCAGAACTTAACCATAGGATGGCTTGTGCTATCTCGTCTGTCTCCCCATATCGACCCAATGGAATCGTGTGTTGAAGCTGCTCACGTAAGCCAGATTTAGAGGAAAAAAGCTGCTCTAACATCGGCGAATGTGTGAACACTGGACATACTGCATTGATGCGAATGTCTTTTCGGGCATACTCCAAAGCAGCGGTTTTAGTCATCCCAACCACCGCGTGTTTACTAGCTGTATAAGCAATATTATTAGGCAACGCTTTCAATCCAGCCACTGACGCAATATTGATGATGTTTCCACTACCTTGTTCCAACATAATCTGCAATTCAGCTTGCATACAGTAAAAAACACCAGTCTGATTGACCGCAATTACACGATCCCAATCTTCGAGACCGTGTTGATGTGTTTTCGCTGTTTTTTGTGGTCCAATTCCAGCATTATTGATAGCAATATCTAATCGACCAAAACGGGCGACAGTTTGTGCGATCATTTTCTCTACAGATGTGTGATTGGCTACATCTACTGCTACGAATAGTGCTTCTCCATCCGCTGCTTGAATCAACTCTACAGTCTCTTTTCCTTTCTCCACTTGTCGATCCGCTACAACTATATTCGCTCCTAACTTTGCAAATTCAATCGCTGTGGTACGTCCGATGCCAGACGCTGCACCAGTAATGAGAACTACTTTATTTTGAAAATTCATTTGATATTTTTGATTGGCGAAATTAGAAAACATAAGGGGATTAAAACATTGAGAAACAGTAAAGTTGATACCATACACATCAGAATAAAGGCTATAAATCCATGTCAACTGCTGAACAAGCCAACAGCCAATAGCCAACAGCCAATAGCCAATAGCCAACAGCCAATAGCCAACAGCCCCTATATCAATCCTCGCGCTTTCAATTCCATGTACTTATTCACCGCCTGAATGGACAACTCTTCAGGAGGTGTCAATACTGATTGGATGCCATGCTGTTGCAATTTTCGCACCATCGCCCGCTTGTCCGTCACGAACTTTTTAGCAATTGTTTGATGATAAATATCTTCTAATGTACGGACGCGTTCATCGGCGAATGACTGGATTTCTGTGTTTTCAAAAAAGATGACGACTAACAAATGAATCGCACTAATTTTGCGCAACATCGGCAAGGCTCGTTCCAGTGCATACATACTCTCAAAATTGGTGTATAACAATAGCAAACTGCGTCCGCGAATCAGCTTACGTGTAGCGAAGTAGAGTAGTTCATAATTGGATTCGACCAAATGTGCCTTTTCCTTGTACAATGCAGACAGAATTTGCTGCAGTTGTTCAGGTCGATTGTCGGCTTTGAGCACTGTTCCCAACTTGTTAGCAAAACTCATCAGTCCGGCGCGATCATGCTTTTTAATAATTACATTTGAGAGAGCTAGTGTCGCATTAATCGCATAATCCATCAAACTCAATCCATCAAATGGCATATGCATATGCCGACTCTTGTCGATGATGCTATAAATCTGTTGCGACCGCTCGTCATCGTATTTATTGACCATCAAGTTTCCCCGTCTTCCACTCGCTTTCCAGTTAATGCTGCGGTAGTCATCGCCACGCACATAGCTTTTGATATGATCAAATTCATAACTATGCCCGATGCGCCTCATTTTCTTGACGCCTTGCAAAGTGGAGGAGCGGTTGAAGGTCTCTAGTTCGATTTGTTTCATTTGTACAATGGACGGATAAGCTGGAACAGTTTCAGCTGCCCAATTCGTGATGCGTCGCTCAAGCAGTCCAAAAGGAGAACGAACGAAAAGTTGAATATTGCCAAAAATATACTCGCCTCGCTCTAGTGGTCGGAGAGGGTAGGAGTAGCGTTGTGGCTGCTGCGGAAGCAACTGTAAACTTACTTCAAAGTTGCGCTCTTGCAGTTGCACAGGTAGTTCGTCAATCAACTGAACCTGCCAAGTGCGGATGGAATGGTTGTACAGATTGATAGAGATGATGTTTTGGTCACTCAGCGATAAGACTTTTGGTGTTTGTCGTGTGGCTTCAATAGTTACTTCAGAACGAAAAACCCGATACATATCTACACCTAGAAGAATCAGGAAACCGATCAACACAACCAAAGCGACAGGAAACAAAGAAGATACCCAGAAAGCGACAACAAGTAGACTAATTAGACCTGCCAGGCACCAGAAAAAGCGGTTCGGTAGATATAAAGCAGAGAGCCAAGTTGTTCTTTGTGTCGTCATTCGTTGTTCACTGATCAGAGCGACTTTAGTAGCACTCTTTGTTATAGAAGGACTGATGCATCCAGAAAGCATTAGCAAAAGTGTATGATTTTCATCTTTACCTCGGATACTCCCTAAACGCCACCTGCAACGCTTTATAGTCCAACTTCCCTTTGTTCGCTTTCAAAAAATCCACAATCACGACCGCTTTTCGCAAACGCGTATCTGACTGTTTCGGCTTCGCCACCAAATGAATCAAACTACGTTGTCGACCGGGTGTCAACTGATGAAAATAATGACTACCTTCTTCATCTTGTTCTAACAACACTTCCAATTCTTCTGGCATCGGCGCACCATATTTACTGTCATCTTTCGCCAAAGTTACTTCAAATGGCACATCCGCTGCTAGCTCTAATTGAACTCGTCTTTCTTTGTTCAAATTGATGAAAAAATCACCTTTTCCATCGTGCATTAATGCGCCCTGAAACCCTTCTGCTCCATTGATACTACAAACAACGCGTCGATCATTTTCAATAAAAGATGCTGCTTCTTCCGCAGGCACGAAAACGCCATAGTACCAAACAGAGCTATCGTATAGTTTGACTAAATGAGTTGTAAAAGTACGCATATGAATAAACACCAATAAGCTAATGCGAAAAGCAAGATAGAATTTTTAGTTAGATAAATACTTCTTTCTCTCGATCTAAATCAAATCGGACTAGCAACGCTAATTGTAGAAAAAAGAACGTTCCCACTTTATCCGTTTCGATTAGATCATTGATAATCAGCACAACTAAAATCGTCAAGAAAGACAGAGTAGTAGCAGAAATAAGCGTTTTCCGTAAAGGATTTCGGCAATGATGATACGCCCGCTCTGCCAGCAAAAGCGTAACAATACAAAGAAGTAGAAATAGAAATAAACCAGGAATACCTTGCTCTACAGCTACCATCAGATAGTAGTTGTGGATACCAGACTGTTCGGGATTCTCACTTACATAAGTTCGGAAACTACTGACAGTATACGGTTGATAAAAATTGTAAAAATTGCCAGGCCCAAATCCCAAAATAGGTTGATCTTGCACCATATAAAAACCACCTACCCAACGATAGAAACGTTCCATCAAGGAAATATCTTCCAACTGATACGTAGCCGCCAGCAGATCATCAAATTCAGTATGCGAAATGGTCTTGTCATAGTCTGGCGCGTACTCCAAATAGGTATTTTGGTGAGCCAAAAACACAATAGAAAGAACCGCAATACCTAATCCCAATAGAATAGCAGGAAGCGTCTTTTTATAGTACATGACCACCCACCAGACTCCAGACAGCAAGACCGCCAAATAAGCAGCTCTCGTATAGGACAAATAAATAGAAACAGCTAGAAAAAGAACAACACCTATCAAAAACCACTTCACCTTCGGATGCTCTCGATACCAGTAGACCGCAAATACGACAAACGGAAACGCAACTGCCATAATACAAGCATATGCGACGTGATTGCGGTAGAATGGATTGAGTACTCTAAAGATCGTATCGAACGAAAAACCATAAGTCGCATGGCGAATATTGACTACGATCAGCGTCAATAACAAAGCACTGATGACACACCAAAATGCTGTATTCAATGCTCGTTTGTTCTGTAATAAGTGACCAGCCATCCAATAAAAGACGATCACATACCAAAGCTTTGCTAGAAGATATTTAACGGAGACCAGTAGGTTGTCCGACCAAAAGGTAGTGAGCAAAATCCAAGCTAGATGTAGTAGCAATAAAAAACTAATGGGATGTCGAAAAAAATCGCGCTCAATAAGCTGCGGACGATGCACTAGTTGAACAATAAAAATACCCATTAGCCCAATCATTAGCGGCTCGGTGGGTAAGTCAGTTCCAAAACCATTGGGGAATAAAAACTCGGTGGAAAGGGGAATACAAAACAGCAGCAAATAAAAAACCTTTCGATAGTCCGTGATACTCCAAAGCACAATCAACACTACAGCTGGTAAAGCAGCTAGGTAGTAAAATTCACTAGCCATAGCGATCAAAACAGACAAAACCGTCAGTCCACCCCAATATAACAATGGGCGCGGAACAGACTGAGTCGTGATGCTATTAATGAACGTTTGCATGTGGCACAAATATAAGGAATTAAGTTGCTGAGACTAGGAGTCTATTGGGAATTTGCTATTCGGGACGCCCGTGGCTAGTTGCTCATTTCTTGGCAAGTCTAAAAGTGGTCGCGTATGTAGCTCAAAAGGATACACTAAAAAGATGATGGGAGGCAAGAAACAAGGTACTACTGAGTCAAAGATGCGTACATCCTCAGCAGAAGGTAAGATCCATACGTCATCCCCATATAGCTGACTATCAAGAGTGTTTTGTTGCTAAAATCGTTTTCAACACAGCTTGTGCAGCAAAAGTACGATTGTTCGCTTGCTGAATGACGATAGAATGATTGCTATCCAAAACAGCATCTTCTACTACCACATTTCGACGTACCGGCAAACAGTGCATAAACTTAGCGTCGTTCGTTCGCTGCATCAAGTTCATCGTAACCATCCAATTGCGATCAACAGGCAAGATTTGACCGTACTGTTCATAGCTTGACCAATTTTTAGCATAAATAAAGTCTGCCCCTGCAAAAGCTTTCTCTTGATCGTATTCAATCGCTGTGGATTTTCTAAATTCAGGAGCTAACTCATAACCTTTAGGATGTGTAATGACCAACTCGACATCACGCTGCTGCATAAACTCAACAAAAGAATTTCCGACTGCTTGCGGCAACGCTTTCACATGTGGTGTCCAAGTCAACACAACCTTTGGACGCTGCTTCTTTTGGTATTCAGTTATGGTAAGTACATCTGCTAACGACTGCAAGGGATGACGAATGGCGGACTCCAAACTGACCACTGGTACGCTAGCATACTTTGTCAATTGTTGAATGAAAAAATCAGCGTAATCTCGGTCTCGGTCTGTTAAGCTTGGGAAGCTGCGTAGTCCGATTATATCTGCATACTGACTAAGGACAGCGGCGGCCTCTCGAATGTGTTCTGCTTTCGTTGTATCCATGCGGACGCCATCTTCAAACTCAAGTTGCCAGCCTTGTTGTAAATTCATCACTATGCAATGCATACCTAAGTTCTGCGCTGCCTTTTGTGTACTTAATCGCGTTCGTAAACTTGGATTCATGAAAAGGAGGACAAGTGTTTTATGCTGTCCTAATGCTTGATGAGCGAACGGGGCAGCTTTACACTGCTGAGCGACCTGAACAAGTTGATCCAGATCGGATATGTCTGTAATGGATAAGTAGTTGTGCATGAGTGTATTGCTATTAATAGAAGCTGTAAAGATAAGTGGCTAGAAGTTCCTACAGGAAGGATGAGGTCAACGATACAATCTGCTATTTACGAGTCCGATACGCTGCAAAAAATGTAACGCTGAAACACCTAAAACGCCCAGTCCATACCTCATACTCCGCCTGAAATTAATAGAGGAAGCTTCTTCAAAATATTTTGTTGGACAAGTCACCTCAGCAATATCAAATCCCTTGTAAATAATCTGTGAAAGCATTTGGTTATCAAAGATAAAATCGTCCGAATTTTGGTTGTACTCGATACTTTCCAACACATTTCTACTAAATGCTCGGTAACCAGTATGGTACTCTGAAAGTTTATAATTGACCAGTAGGTTCTGAATCAATGTCAGAAAACGGTTAGCGATATACTTATAGAGTGGCATGCCTCCTTTCAACGCTCCTTTGCCCAATATGCGTGATCCTAATACCACAGGATACAGTCCTTCTCCTATAATATTGACCATCGTCGGAATGAGTTTTGGGGTATATTGATAGTCGGGATGTAGCATAATGACAATATCACCCTCCAATTCCAGCGCCTTGTTGTACAGCGATTTTTGATTACCGCCATAGCCTTTGTTTTGCTCATGTGCTACAATGTGGACGATACCTATAGATCGAGCTAGATGTACCGTTTCATCTTTACTAGCGTCATCGCACAGCACTACTTCATCCACTAAAGGAAAGGGAATTTCTTTATACGTCTTTTCCAATGTCTTTGCTGCATTGTAGGCAGGCAAAACAACAACCACTTTTTTATCTCGGTACATGCGTTAGTTCATGATGAATAGTTCAGAATAGATATACCTGAGCGCAAAAATATGATTTTGTGCTAAACTCATAGATGAGATACTGATCTAGTGCCGTAAGAGAATCAAATCTATCTCGAAAGCTTTTGGAGTTCGACTTTTGTTGAAAGCAGCTATACAGAATAAGTAGATGCTTTCAGTAGAAATCGGATACTCAAGAATATAAACCTATCTGATAGTCAGATTTACCTAACTGTATAAGTAAGCGGGTTGATTACTGAACGCACACCTACGCATACACGGACGAATAGATAGAACGTAAACTTGGTATAGCCTAATAGTTACATTTCGACTACAAAACCTTGTTAAAAGGTACGATTTTGTGTACATATCGTACTATGAACCTAAAATATAATAGAAAACATTTATATTTGTCGTCACTAATGTATATAAAATATGGAAAACCTATAAAAGCTAACATTCGGCTATACTAGCTGCGTATATTACGTTTTCCACACAGGGGACGCTTCCATAGTACAAAAGTTGACTTCTTT
>CAYLPW010000001.1:61570-65401 GCA_964385665.1 uncultured Saprospiraceae bacterium | reverse complement strand
CACTAGAACTTGCTGGGGACAACTCTTCGCAATGGCTGTCAGGCTTTTGTTATCGAGCAAATGCTTGCCCTACTGTAGCTGGCATCTCTGCTTCCGCTATTCAGTCGTCTTGCACCAATGAAGTCGTCGATCCTAATTCAGCATCTCTACAGTTGAACAGCGTCGCGCAAGGAGATCGAGTTAATTTTTCTGTGGGTAGTATGTATTCAGGTGATACGGATTACAACAACGCTACAGTCATCGGAGCGTTGCCTTTTCAGGTTGCAACAGGATTAGCGAATCCAACTGGTTCGCAAAACTATACTATCCGAGTATTCGATGGAGCAAGCGATTGTTTTGCAGATGTAACTGTTACCTTGAATGAGCAAGACTGTGCAGGAACGACTTGCGATTGTATCGACTATCTATATGTCAATGATGTCGATCTTGACAAAATTCTCAAATTTGAGATTAATCCAAATACAGGTGAATTAAGTACAACACCATCTAGCCCTAGAAGCAATGCAACTGATGACTTCTTTAGCCCTATTAATAGACCACATGGCGGAGTGTTCGATGTGAATGGTAGTTTGTACTTTGGGGAACGAGCAGGAACACGCAATGATGGACAAGTAGTTGACTCTAGACTATATAAGTTGGGTTGCGACGGTACGTTCCAAGACATTTTGTTCGATCCTAATGATAACCCAAACGTTTCTGGTTTTACTGATGGTTTTGGTGATGACAGTTACAATAATTTCGTTACTCTAGGGAATATACTTTATATTAATGGTTTTGGTGACGATGATATCAAAGCATATGACCTGTGTGAAGAAGAGTATATTGGAAGTTTAGATTATCTACCGGCAGGTGGAGTAAATTGGGAGCTTTTTCAAGCCCCTGATGGCAATATGTACACACACGATCGAGGTAACGACCCTCTAACAATCTACCTAGTCCCCTACGACCTCTCTTTCTACGATAACACTCAGTCTATATCAGCACCATTTCTAGTTACCGACTTAGACTTAGGTCCTAACTCACGATATTGGGGAATGGAACAAGATCCTGAAGGGAACTGGTATGTGTCCGTGGAAGAGAGAGATGCTAGCGATGTAACTACTGGGTTTCGCATCTATAAATTGAATCCAGATGGAACTGTCAATAGCTCTACTATGCTTGACACAGTAGACGAACCCGATCCTAACCAACAAGGTACAGGTTGGTGGAACACACGAGGGCTAGAATACTATGAAACTTCTTCGGGTGCAGGTGTACTCTATATCGCTTCTGAGGATGACGATTGTATATCTGTCATCGACGCTGCTACTATGACTTATCTACCTGCTATATCTGTTCCTGGAGCTGGTGGTAAAGACATCGCTTTGTCTAGAGAGTGTTGTCCAACAAGCAACAATATCGTCATCGATACGACTTTGACCTGTGTAGATATTGGAGAACAAGTCTTTCTACAAGAACTCATCGACTGCGACGGAACGGTCTGTGAAGGAGGTACCTGGAGTGTACTCTCTAGTGATGGAGTGACTTTTGAACCTTGTGGTAGCTCTGTGACCATCGACGAAATAGCAGGTGGTTGTAGCACATTTCAGTTAACATCGGATGGAAGTAGCCCAAAAGTATGTGGGCCTTTCATGATTACCGTTAATGTGTGTGTGGATATTTGCGAAGTTGCTGTGGGTAATTATGTCTTCATGGACAACAATAGCAATAGTACTTACGACAACGGTACGGATATGGCTATTCCGAATGTGGATTTGACACTGTTCAAAGCATTTGAGATAGTAGATGGGCGAGTAGACATCAACGCAGATGGTATAGGCAATGGTCGAGATGATGGTACAATTAATGGAATTACTATTATTAATGGAAAAGTAGATATTGATGGTGATGGCTCTTCTGATGGTGATGATGATGGTACATTTTTAGGATTTACTGTCATCAACGGATTTGTTGATGTCAACGAAGATGGTTCTACTACTCCAATCAATAGAGTCTCGGATGATGGTGAGTTCGTAGATACTAGCAACTCATTAGCGAGTACTTCGACAAATGCAAATGGTTACTATTACTTTGATCAGCTTGAACCTTGCTTATACGCAGTCTATGTTGATCCTACTAACTTCGATCCTGGAGGTGCGCTAGAAGGCAAAACGAGTTCACCAGGCGCAACTGATGATGACACCACCGATGACAATGATAATGGTATCGATGATCCAGTCAATGGAGGTATCATTTCTAATATCTTTGAATTGACTCCAAACAATGAACCAACTAACGAAAGTGGACAGGGCGGTATCGCTGATACGGATGAATATCCAGGTACTTTGGAAGATGACCACGTCAACGAAACCATCGACTTTAGTTTCCGCAGTGAGCAAGTAGCCGTCGGTAACTATGTCTTCATGGACAATAACGATAACGGTACATTCGACTCAGGTACCGATATGGCTATTGCAGATGTGGACTTGACGCTGTTAAAAGCGATTGAAGTCATTAATGGACAAATCGATGTCAATGCAGACGGAGTCGTTGATGCAACAGACAACGTAGTGTTGGCAGGTGTGTTAATTATCGGTGGACGTCCCGATGTGAATAATGACGGGATGATATCGGGAATGGATAATGGAAGTATAGCAGGCGTACCAGTTATCAATGGTTTCGTGGATGCTAACGAAGATGGTTCGACTACAGCAGGAGTAGATCGCAATATGGATGATGGTTTCTTGTCAGATACAGGAGATCCATTAGCCACTGCTACAACAAATGCGAATGGTTACTACTACTTCGATAATCTTGCACCTTGCCTATATCAAGTCTATATTACGCCATCTAATTTCGCTTCAGGTGGTGCATTAGAGAATAAAACAAGCTCACCAGGTGCTACTGATGATGACACAACAGACGATGATGACAATGGTATTGACGAGCCTGTTGACGGGGGTATTATTTCTAATGTGTTTGAACTAACGCCAGGTAACGAACCAACTAATGAAGGTGGACAGGGCGGTATCGCCGATACAGATGAATATCCAGGTTCATTAGAGGATGCAAGTGTCAATGAAACCATCGACTTTAGTTTCAACAACGAACGAGTGGCTGTTGGTAACTATGTCTTCATGGACAATAACGACAATGGTACATTCGATTCAGGTACAGATATGGCTATTGCAGATGTGGACTTGACGCTGTTAAAAGCGATTGAAGTCATTGATGGTCGAGTAGATTTCAATGGAGATGGTGTCGTTGATGGAATGGATGATGGAGTGATTGATGGCGTAGATATTTTAAACGGTCGAGTAGATGTAACTGGAAATGGTATGCTGGAGGGAGATGATGACGGAACACTGCTTGGATTTACAGTTATCAACGGCTATGTAGATGCGAATGGCGACAACGACGTGACTGTAGGAACAGCGCGAGACATGGACGATGGCTTCTTATCAGATACTAGCAGTCCACTAGCTACTGCTACAACAAATGCGAATGGTTACTACTACTTCGATGATCTTGAGCCTTGCTTATACCAAGTCTATATCATTCCATCTAACTTCGCCTCAGGTGGCGCACTAGAAAACAAAGAAAGCTCACCAGGTGCAACCAACGATGACACAACAGACGACGACGACAATGGTATCGACGAACCAGTCGATGGCGGTATTATTTCCACCACATTCCAGTTGACACCAAACGATGAACCAACTAACGAAGGTGGAGAAGGTGGTGATGACTCAGGAGATCCACAATATCCAGGTACACTAGACGATGACAACGTCAACGAAACCATCGACTTTAGTTTCAGAAATGAGCGAGTAGCCGTCGGTAACTATGTCT
>CAYLPW010000001.1:0-61470 GCA_964385665.1 uncultured Saprospiraceae bacterium | reverse complement strand
CAGGAGATCCACAATATCCAGGTACACTAGATGATGATAATGTAGATGAGACCATCGACTTTAGCTTCCGCAATGTAATATTTGACTTAGCCCTCATCATCGAGGATGCTTCCACACCTTCCAACGGCATGTTCTATCAGCCGAATGAAGCGATCACATTCAAGATCACCGTCCAGAATCAAGGAAATCAACCTGCTTCTGATATCACAGTGACAAACTATGTGCCTGCTGAGTTTTTAGGCGCACCTACTGCTATGAACATTATGACGATGGCTATTGGCGGTGGTGCAGGTACTAGTGGTACGCCGACTATCATGAGAGCGGACAATGGAACGGATGCAGATAATGATGACTTCACAATCGAGTTCGGAACAGATGAATTGGATTGGTTAATGCCAGGTGACTTATTGATGTTCACAGTGGAATATAATCTAAGTCCTACAGCTACTCCAGGGCAGACAGTTTCTATCTTCTCCGAAATTTCAGCTAACGACAACGATGACAACGGTGGTACTACACCATTAGTAGATATAGACAGTACGCCAGATGATATGAACATGACGCTTTCTGGTGAAACAGAGGGGGCAAATCTAAAGGATGACGTACTCAATGAGGACTTCAAATCAAATCCAGCAACGGATGATGAAGATGACCACGATATTGAGAGTATCATGGGTGATTTTGTGCTACCAGTAGAGTTGTTGAGCTTCACCGCTAAAGCCGATAAAGATCGCATTGGTCTTGCTTGGATAACAGCTAGTGAGCTGAACAACAGTCACTTTGAAGTAGAGCGTAGCGAAGATGCGAAGACCTTCAAATTTATCGCACGTATCGCAGGACAGGGAACGACTTTGAATCAGACGGACTACAGTTTTGAAGACATAGATGTCACTCCAAATGTAGAATACTACTACCGCTTGAAGCAAGTAGATACAGATGGTACATTTGAGTATTCCGATATTCGTACAGCAACCTTAGTTGATGAGAATCTATCTGGACTAGAAGTTTATCCAAACCCTATTGGAGGGAACATGGAACTTCAAGTCAATATGCGAATCAACGATGTACAAGCAGAAGTGTACATCATGGATGTCTATGGTCAGCGAGTGATGAGCGTTTCACAGACCTTCCAGCAGTTGGGTTGGAATACTATGCGAATAGATGTCAGTAACTTATCAGCAGGTATCTACTACTTAGCAGATAGTGCAGGTAACATTGAACGCTTTATCAAACTAAATGAGTAGAGTCTTTTAGTTGAGAATAAATAGAACTTAGCGAATAGGGAGTGATAGCAGTTGTTATCGCTCCCTTTTTGTATCTCATAAGATGCTTTGACTAGTTAATAATTTAGCCCATCACTACCCACTCGTGTAAAAATATCTGACACAGTAATTTGGATAGCAAAATGATTAATGTGTTGCAATGTTTTTCATCAGAAAATATTGGATAGTGACATGAATATATTATTTTTAAATTATTTGTATTAAGCATCCAAATTCCAACGACACAAGAAAGGCTTGTACTACCAATTGTGTAGTTCGGATGAAAAGTGAAATAATCTCTCCAACAGTTGCTTGAATTACTTTGACCTACAACATCCATTTTTAAAGCGTGAATGAGAAGAAAAGAAATCACCTTGTAGAACTGAATCCGACTCAGTCAGAGATGCTAAGAGGTAAAAGAATATTGATATTTCGATAGCATAGTAACCAATCATATAGATCATGTAGACCTGTCCCATGTAGCGGTTCAAATAGACGCTGACATAGCCTCCTACACAAGTGAGGATATTGACAACATGATAGATAGATAAAGTGACGACCAGAAGAAATCCGATCAAAGAAGCCTATAATTAAAACTAATCATAACTTATGCAAAGCTATCTAACACTTTTTACGCTGTTGTTAGTCAGTATCTGTAACCTATACGGCATCGACTTTGGCAACCGAAATGCTACTCAATACTATCCTTTTGAGGAATGGAGTGTCACTAACAACTCCTACAGTGGCAACGCTTTCGATGTGATCGCGACGGTTACTTATACCCACACTAGTGGAGCGCAGCACGTCACCCAGATGTTCTACGATAGCAACAATACCTGGAAGTGGCGTTTCTCTGCTTCTTTGACAGGAAGCTGGTCATTTAGTACCAGTAGTTCAGATTCGGACTTAAATGGGCATACTGGTACAATAACCGTCAGTCCCAATACTGATCCTAACATTAAAGGTTACGTGCGGGGTGACAACGAAAAGTGGTATTGGACAGGCAACAATAAACGATTTACGCCCAACTACGTCATGTATTTTGATGATCTAGCTACGCTTTACAACAATCCAACGCAGATAGACGCAGACATTCAAGAATTTATGGATGGACATGGATTCACAGGCTTTCATGTTCGACCAATGGGGCTGTGGTTCGACTACGACAAATCTACCAATAGCGTATCTTCTAATGCTAGTGATCCTGATCCGAAGATGTTTGAAATCATGGAACTTCTCATCACTAAGACTTATCTAGCAGGCGGAGCTACTCACTTCTGGTGGTGGGGAGACGACTCTAGAGGGCAGACACCTATCAGCATAGGTGGCTCTGGGGGCGGCATCAATGGCGCAGTAGATAAAAGACTACAACGCTATATCGCTGCTCGGCTAGGTCCTATTCCAGGATGGACGACTAGCTATGGATTTGATTTATTTGAATGGGTGAATGGTTCTCAATTGACAGAATGGCATGACTATGTGCAAGATAGATTGGGTTGGAATCATTTGATGGGTGCTCGCTCGGACAAAAATCAGCTAAACCAAATCTCCGAAGCGATGGACTATTCCTCTTACGAGCAACACCGTCCTGACTATGATAAATATGTAGAAACCATTACCGAACGCCCCTTCAAACCTTCTTTTTCAGAAGATCGTTTTCGCATCAGAAATCAAGGCAGAAGTAAAGACTTCGCACAGGATGGAAGCGATTCTCGAACAACCATGTGGAATGCAGGGATGGCAGGCGGCGTCGCAGGCATTTGGGGGAATCTCTGGGATTTGACAGGCTCTGCTCGAAAATCTGACCCATATCCCAACAAAGATCAAATCAAAACATACGCCACCTTCTTCGTCGACAACAATCGACTGCTCTACGACATGGAACGCGCCAATCAACTATCCTCCAATAGCAATACACGCATTCTCAAAACACCCGACAATCAAAATTTTGTCCTCTATCGAGAGAATGCTAATTCCATTCAGATCAATCTAAGTAGTGCTAGTGGCCCACTAACTGCTGTCGCCGTCAATACAAAAAATGCGTATCAAGAGATTAATTTAGGTATGCTTTCGCCGACCAATCAAACCATTAGTTTACCTAGTACCTCAGATTGGGCAGTTGCAATAGGTACTTTCCCAGACGCTGTGGGTTGTTCAATCAACATCAACACGAATACTAATGCGGTGACCTGTAGTGGAGATAGCGACGGCTCAATTACAACAACAGTGAGTGGTGGTGAGTCTCCCTATACTTATGCATGGAGTAACGGCGTGACTACCCCTAACTTGAATAACTTAAGTGAAGGTACTTACACGCTGACAGTGACAGATGATGATGGTTGTGTAGTAACTACCACAGCTACTGTTACTGCTGCAACAGTGATTGCTTTAAATACTTCTGTCACAAATACTAGCGACGAAACAGCTACTGATGGCGCCATTGATTTGACTGTGAATGGGGGGACTTCTCCTTACACCTACTTATGGAATAGTGGGGCAAGCACGCAAGATTTAAGTGAGCTAGGAAATGGTATTTATGAGGTGACGGTAACAGATAATAATGGCTGTGTCGCTACTACCACTGAAACAGTCTCCTCAGGACCTTGTGCCTTTCAGGAAATGAATGGCAGTGTGACTATCGAAGCAGAAGACTATGCAGAGATTCAAAATCAAGGAGACGCAACAGATTGGGAAATCGCCAACAGTATTAGTGGTGCAGTAGGTAGCTACGTCACTACACCCGATGGGAGCGGTGGTGGAAATGCTAGCTTTAGCAACGGCTCGAAACTAATTTATAACATCAAAATCAACAACTCAGGAAACTATACCATCTACGTGCGTCGAAATTCGCCCGATGGTTCTGGTAACTCAGTACATGGTGGATTCAATGGACAAGCTACTGGCGCACAAGACAACGGAGGTGGAGATAATCAGTGGCAATGGGCAAGTTTAGGAAGTGCCAACTTAGGTGTCGGAAACCATACGGTAGAAATCGCACGGCGAGAAGATGGCTATCGAATTGATCGACTAGTTGTCACCTCTGGAAGCCAACCATCGGGCAACGGCCCAACGGCTTCCACTTGTGGAACACCCCCTTTTCTCACTGTTACGCCAGCTGCTCTAGACTTTGACGAAAATGGAGGGACGCAGAGCATCAACATCACTAGCAACGTCAGCTGGACGGTTAGTGAAAACGTCAACTGGTTATCCGTAGGTACTACTTCTGGGAGCGGGAATGCTACCTTATCCGTAGTAGCAGATCCAAATACAACGACCAATTCCAGAACTGCCACCATTACCATCACTGACGGACTAATTACCCGAACAGTTACCGTCAGCCAAGATGGAATAACGTGTACACTAAGTGCGAGTGGAAACAGTACTCTAGTGAGTTGTTTTGGGAATAGTGATGGAAGCGCAACGATAACAGCAAGTGGTGGCACATCACCCTACACCTATCTTTGGGATACAGGTGCGACTACAACTACCATTACTAATATAGCTGCTGGAACGTATAGCGTTACAGTGACAGATGATATCGGATGCTCAGTAATAGAGAACGTAGTCGTTAGTGAACCCACTGAATTAACTGTAAATATCTCTTCTACGGATGAGACCATAGCAGGTGCTTCTGATGGTACAGCTACTGCTTCGGCAAGTGGTGGCACATCACCTTATACTTATCTCTGGAGTACCAACGAGACGACTAATAGCATCAGTGGATTGAGCGTAGGCACTTATGAGGTGACCGTCACGGATGCGAACAATTGTACCGAAACGGCTTCCGCAACAGTAGCTGTAGATTGTAGTAGTTTTTCGGTGGCACTAACGGCGACAAATACTACTTGTAGTGACGCAGTAGATGGGTCGGTGACGAGTAGTACCACCAATGGCGCAGCTCCTTTTACTTATATGTGGAGCAATGGTTCAACAACACCTAATTTAACAAATGTAGTAGCCGATGACTATACACTCACCATTACCGACGCGAATGGCTGCGTAGAAATAGCAACGGCGACGGTTGGCGCACCTGCTGCCCTTACCTTAACGATGAGCAGTACAGACGAAAGTACTCCTACTGCAAGTGATGGAACAGCTTCCGTTAGCGCAGGCGGTGGCACTATGCCTTATACCTATCTTTGGAATACTACCGAAACGACAAGCAATATCAGTGGACTAAGTTCAGGAATATACGAGGTTACAGTTACCGATACCAATGGATGTACAGAGACAGCTACTGTCACAGTAGCTATAGATTGTAGCAGTTTTACGGGTTCATTAACTGCTACTGACGCAACCTGTAGTGACGTAGCTGATGGGGCGGTGATGAGTACTACTACTAATGGAGTCACCCCTTTTACTTATGTGTGGAGTAATGGTTCGGCAACACCTGATTTAACGAACGTAGCAGCCGATAGCTACACAGTGACGATTACGGACGCTATTGGCTGCACTGCAACTGCAACAATAACAGTTAGTTCACCTACTGCGCTTACATTAGGCACAAACAAAACAGACGAAAGCAGTCCAAATACCAATGATGGCACAGCTACGGTAACCGCAAATGGTGGTACTACACCATACACCTATCTCTGGAATACTGGAGTGACAACAGCGAGTATCAACGGATTAAGTCCAGGTGGATATACGGTGACCGTGACCGATGCGAACAATTGTACAGCAACAGCTGCAGTAACAATTGAAGCGGCAGTAGCAGGTGCAAACGAATACTGGTTAGAAGCAGAGTGTGGCGATATTGGGGCAAATTGGATAACGGGAACGGATAATGATGCTTCGGAAGGCGAATTCATGGAAATAACTTCGGGCAATAATTCTCAAAGTAGTGCGCCTTCTGGTATAGATGACCGTATGCGATACACCTTTAATTTACTGCAAGCCGGTGGATATAAAGTTTACTTCAGAGTACGCTCGCCCAACGCACAAGGCGATTCTTTTTGGGTACGTGTCAATGAAGGTACATGGATTAAATTCAACAGCATTACCACCAATGACGAATTTAGATGGATACGAGTTTGGGACTCCGACGATGGCTTAGAGCCAGTTGTTTTCAATATGAATGCAGGCGAGAATACCCTAGATGTCACTTATAGAGAGGAGGATACAAAGCTCGACAAAATCTATATTACACAGAACGGTACAGCACCTGCTGATGCTGACTTTGGACCCATGGCAAGCAACTGTGTACCACCCGTCAACTTAACGGTCAATCCAACTAGTCTATCAGTTGACGCTAGTTCAAGTACACCGTCTTTCAACATTACTTCCAATGTCAACTGGACAGTAACTACTAGTGAGGCTTGGATGAGTACGCTGAATCCTACAAGCGGTAGTAACAATGGAACAGTAAATGTTACAGTAAATGCCAACCCTACCATCAATAACAGAACTGGATGGATTACCATATCAGGAGGTGGATTAACACAGATAGTCACGATCAATCAGGATGGTATTCCCTGTACCTTAACTGCTGCTGTTAGTGCTACCTATGTTGACTGTTTTGGCGGCACGAATGGAACAGCAAATGTTGTTGCAAGTGGTGGCACTGCCCCTTACACCTATCTCTGGGATGGTGGGGAAACAACCGCTGATTTGACGAATGTACTGGCGGGAACGTACACAGTAACAGTGACCGATGATCTAGGCTGTACCGCTATTGAAAGTGTTCAAGTAAGTGAGCCAACTATGCTGAGCATAACGATGAGTAGCACAGAAGAAAGCAGTGCAGGAGCGGCTAATGGAACAGCGACTGCTACTGTAAATGGCGGTACTGCCCCATATACTTACCTTTGGAATACTGGCGCGACCACAGCAAGCATCAGTGACTTGACAGCAGGCACATACGAGGTGACTGTCACAGATGCTAATAGTTGTACTACATTTAACTCGGTGACCGTCAGTGTAGATTGTAGTAGTTTTTCTGTAAGTCTTTCACCAACGAGTGTTGCTTGTAATGGACTAGCAGATGGCAGCATCACGACCATTCCAACAAACGGTGTAGCCCCTTACACTTATCTTTGGAATAATGGAGAAACAACGGCTGACTTGACAAATGTATTGGCGGGAACGTACACAGTAACAGTCACGGATAACATAGGCTGTGCCGCCGTCGGAAGTGTTCAAGTCAGCGAACCGAGTGCGTTGACAGTAACGATGAATAGTACTGAAGAAAGCAGTGCAGGAGCAGCTGATGGAACGGCAACTGCTTCGGCTAGTGGCGGTACTGCCCCTTATACCTATAGTTGGAGTAACGGCGCGACCACACCTACTGTAACCAATTTGCCACCCAACACCTACACCCTGACTGTAACAGATGCCAACAGTTGTACCGAGACAGCAAGTGTAGTAGTGAATGCAGCCCCGATGGGCGCAAATGAGTATTGGCTGGAAGCAGAATGTGGAACAGTAGGGTCTAAATGGATCAGTACCAATAGTTCAGAAGCATCAGAAGGCATATTCATGCAGGTAACACCTGGCACTAACTCGACCAGCTCTGCCCCCATGAATGCGGAAGATCATATCCGCTTCGACTTCGATCTGCTACAATCAGGTAACTATAAAGTGTATCTACGCCTTCAATCAGGTGGCGGATCAGACGACTCCTTTTGGGTCAGAGCCAACAACGGTAGTTGGATCAAGTTCAATGGGGTGTCCACTTCAAATGAATTTCAATGGAAACAAGTATGGGACTCTAGCAACGGCGCACAAGTTGTGACTTTCAACATGAACCTAGGCAGCAACACGCTAGACGTAGCCTACCGAGAAGACGGAACATACTTGGACAAGGTATATATCACCCAAAACGGAACACCACCAACCGATCCAGCTTTTGGAACGGTAGCGAGCAATTGCGGACCTGTTCCTAACCTAAGCATCAACCCAAGTAATTTGAGCTATGCAGAAATAGGAGCCACACAGTCCACCACCGTCACAAGCAATATAGCTTGGACAGCAAACACGACCGCCCCTTGGCTGACTTTAAACCCGACAAGTGGAACAGGAAACAGCACCATTGATGTCACTGCTACGGCAAACAACAGCTCGACTCCTCGTGCTGCTACCGTCAATATCAGCGGTGGTGGCATCACCCGAACACTGTCTGTCAATCAAGCAGGTGTGGTGTGCAATCTATCCGTAGCGAGTAGTAGTTCAAGTGTGAGCTGCTTTGGCGGTAGTGATGGAACAGCAAGTGTAGGCATTCTAGGTGGTACGCCTCCTTTTTCCTATCTATGGAATACAGGAGCTACCTCAACTGCCCTGAATGGACTAAGTGCAGGCACGTATAGTGTGACTGTAACAGGTGGAGATGGTTGCACGAATGAAAAAATGATTACGGTGAGCGAACCACCTGCTTTGACGCTAAACATAGGAAGTACTGATGAAAGTAGCACAAGTATAGCAGATGGAACAGCGAGTGTGAGTGTCACAGGTGGTACAGCACCATATAGCTATTCTTGGAGCAACAGCACAACAGATGCTACAGCTACAGGACTCACCGCAGGGAATTACACAATCACGGTGACCGATGCGAATAACTGCACTCAAGTAGCGAGCGTTGAGGTCAATGTAGCCCCGACAGGCTATCGCTACTTCCGCCTGACCGTGCGCGAGGGTGTCAATCCGAGCTACGCACCAAATATGCGTGAGATGCGATTGATCGAAAACGGAGTTGAATATCCAGACATCACAGGCAGTGAATGGTCAGTGACTGCCAGTGAAGACCAACCTGAGCGTGCCTTTGATGATGATGTTTCGCATTGGGGGTTGCTAGACAATCTGCCAGCTAACTTAGTGCTAGACCTAGGAGCAGCTAACTTCATTCTACCGACTGATTTAGTCATCACGCGCAAATGGTCAGAACGTGCTTTTGGGTCATTCAAACTAGAAGGCTCGACGGATAATATGAATTGGGTGAACCTATTGGACATCACTGGCAAAGTAGCCAATGATTGGAAGCCAGGTACAGAACACAGCTTTCCATTACAAACAGGCGGCAGCAATCAGCGCATGGCGTATGTGATCGACACCGAAGCGCAGAACGGAATCATCGAACGCTCACCGGCGAAGATGTTTTACCAATACGGCGAAGCGGTGACACTACGTGCTTCGCCCTATCCGGGCTACGAATTTCAAGGATGGGAAGGTGATGTGGACGGCACGACCGATGAGGTCACTATCATCATGAACACACCGATGGGCGTGATCGCCAACTTTTTGACCGCTGCACAGCCATGGCGCAACATTGAAGTGAATCTATCGCTACAAGGCGTATTAGAAAACGCGGAGATGCGCAATGACCTAAACAGCATACTCGAATACGAAGACCCATACGAACTAGGGGAGCGCGTCAGTTCGATGCCGACAGGGGCAGTAGATTGGGTGACTATCGAGCTACGCAATGCTAACGATCCGAGCATAGTCGAAGCGAGCCGAGCGTGTCTATTGCACAAAGATGGGTATGTCATAGATCTAGACGGAGCAAGGGGCGTAAAGTTTGATGTGCCGAATTTGACGAGTGCTTACATCGTGGTCAAGCACCGCAATCATTTGAGTATGATGACCGCGCAGCCAGTGGCGTTTGGGAATTGATAGTAGCCGATGGAACTATAGGAAAAGGCTTGCTAGACTGTTGATGTTTGGTAAGCCTTTTTTTGTACAAGAAACTTTTACTCCTCAAACCCAGCCAAAACCTCCCCAACCTGCTTCGCCCCAAGCTCATAAGCACCCACATCCCCCCGATCAATATCCGAAAACTGCCGATCGGGTTCAGTCCCTTGTGCCGTAAAAAAATCATAACGATCCTGCGTCAACGAATCAGGGAAAGTGTCTGCCGTTTGTTGCTGCCAAGTGGCTAAGACTTGTTGCAGTTGCTGAAGTTGAGGCTGATAACTGGGATCGTCGGCTAAGTTGTTGAGCTGCATCGGATCATTCTGACAGTCGTAAAATTCAATAGTCGAGCGTGGCATGATGAAGTTGTCTTGTTGTGCTGCCGTCAGTGAGTCGGCGCGATAAGCAGCGACTAAGGATTGAAACGCATCGCCACTATGCACATCCGCAGCACTGGACATCTGACGATTGGGTAAGTTGTTTTCGATGTAGAGATAGTCTTTCGAACGCACCATACGACCATGTGCGGCGTAGTCGTGCCAATTGTGTTCAGCAAAGACATAGCTGCGGTGATCGTTATTCGGTTCTTGCAATAAATGCGCAAACGAGCGACCTTGATAGCTGTCTGGTGTCTTCGCATTCGCCAAATTGGATAATGTAGGTGCGAGATCGACTACGCTGATGAGCGCATCCGAAGTCGTGCCAGTCGGTTTGTCGTCTTGTCTTATCCAGTTGACGATAAAAGGCGTTTGAATACCGCTGTCATAGAGTCGGGTTTTGTCTCTGGGAAAGGGGCGACCGTTGTCCGCCATGATGATGACAATGGTGTTGTCGAGTTGTTGTTGCGCTTCTAATTGTGCCAGCACTTCACCGATGTAATGATCGAAGCGCGTGATTTCGTCGTAGTACTTCCCAAAGTCGGCTCGTGTGCTGCTATCTTGTCGCATATATGGCGGAATGTCGATGGCATCTAACTCCGTACTGCCGTCAAATGCATTGTCCGCCCATCCTCGATGCGCATCAATGGCTGCCAACCACAAAAAATACGGCTGATTGCTCGGAATACTATCGACTAGTTCCGACCATCTATCTTCACCACCCCATCCAATATTTTGATCCAAAACCACATCAAAATCTGCTTTAGCTGCTTCGCCCATGTGCCATTTGCCAGATGCGCCCACGAAATAGCCGGCTTGTTGCAATTGTCCACCAATAGTCGGTACGCCTTCGGGCAGTGGCATGTGTAATTCAGCAGCACCAGTGTTATGTGGGTAGCGTCCTGAGAGGATGCTGACACGGCTTGGACTACACGAACTAGCCGTCAAAAAAGCATTGTCAAAACGAATACCAGCTTCGGCTTGTGCGTCGATGTTGGGCGTTTTTACAGCAGCGTTTCCGTAGCAACCAAAGTCGTCCCAGCTGACATCGTCGGCGATGAAAACGATGAAATTGGGGGTCGTTGGAGTGTCCAGTGCTTCTTTTTCGGTACAGGTAGTGAATAGAAAAGCGAATGCGAGGAAGTAGTAGTTTCTCATTGTTTGGGTGGTTAGGTGAAAGACAAACGAATAGATGGACGGATTTACTTTTTTATGTTTTTTAGATAGTACCTTGTTAGCTGCATCTACCTTGTTAGGTAGTGCTATGTCTTGACTTCGATTTACCGATTTACTGTCCCTATCTTTTATTAAATATCTCTCTTTTTTTGTTCTAGTAAAGATATGAGTCTATTAGTCAATGTTCGCTAAGACACTACTGCTGCAATTTTTTATACTTAGCAAAAAACTCCAATTGATGATGCGCTTCATTTTTTAAGATAGAGAATCGCTCCTCTTGATCGAATCCATATTTAATTAAAAAAGCATTGAGGTTTTCTAAATTTGCCAAGACGTGCAGCTGCTCTTCTGTGGCGTGGTCTCGTTGATTCCCTTTTTTATCTGGAAACATCTCTCGCCACGCTCTAGCTGTATAGTGAAAGATAATTTTATTCAGCATATCCGCTTCATCGGCGTAGGTTCGACGTTCGACTTCCTCGTCCGCTTTCAAAGGGATAAAGAGATGGACTGCTTCGGTATGTAGTGGGTAATTGAGCCGAGCAAATGTTCTTTTTACTTCTTTGTCGATAGCTTTTGCTCCGTATTTATCTTCTAGTAGATCAAAGTAAGATTCGGTGAACTTCAAGTAGAAGTCGGCACTCAACCAGTTGGCAAAATGTAAAGCAATAAGAATATGTCCATACGTTCCACCGCCTCTTCCTTTTTTCAGGTAGACACACTTTCCATTGGTCTGCTCAATCCATTTGGTTGCCGACATGGAAAAAGTATTGTCTCCTGCATAGCGCATTAGGTTATCGAATTCGATAACCCTAAAATTTGGATTGAATTGCTGCTCCCAAGCACCGAAGAAATTCAGTGTGCCTCTCGTTCGCATCCAGTTGTTGACTAATCGCTTCGTTTCTCCTTCAAATCCTTTACACAGATCGGGCAAAGAGAAATACAACTCCTTGAAATCTTTACCATCCGTGAAACGAACTATTTTATCACCTAATTTTAGTTTACTCATTGGTCAGTCTTAAACGATCAGCGAAGATAAGCAGATAATGAGAAAAAGAGGTCTGTCCTCAATTTCAATCTACTACACTCGTCTCATTCAACTGTATCGCTCTACAATCTTTACAATTCGGAGCCACATCGGTATGAATTCGATTTAGCGATAAGTCAGTCACCTGCTCACACTGAATGCCATGCGTGAAAAAGTCGGGTAAAGTCTCGTCCCAAGTTAATCTAAAATCTTCGATATTCAGACCATTTACTTGCTGTGCGTAGATGCCTGGAATGTCGTGTTTAAAGATTTGTTTCTCAATAGGGGAGGCCGGACGCAGGTCAAAGTTGCCGCCGTACGTAAGGGTTTCTTTTCCGTTTTTGATATGAAGGCGAACGTTATCCAAATGGATATTTTCTAAGTGACCTTCTTTCGTTCCATAGAGTAAAATACCATGCTCGGAAGTGGCGACGATATTGTTAAAATAGACATTTTTGATGTTGCCAGCGGGTAGTTTTTCAAAACGCGAAATAGCCGAGAGGTGGATCGGTTCTGCATTGCCCCACCACTGCCCATTGTGTAGGCGTGTTTGGATGGTAATATTGGAGAAAAATAAGTTTTCAATGTCCACAGAATCGTGGGCGAAGATGCCGATACCTCTATTGGATTCGTAAATTTGAATATTGTCGAAGGTGCAGTTCCGAATCGGATGCTGCCCATAACCTACCCGAATACCAGAAGAGCGCGACTGTAAATGACAGTTGCTCACCGTAATATTTTCGGAGTAGATTGTTTTGTTCCCGTAGGTGTGACTGCTCTGTTCTTCCGTCGCAAAACCCGGATCGTCTTGCTCGATATTGAAACCTGTGACCACTAGCGCATCGTCGCCACCCACAAAGTTGTAATTGCTAATGCGAACGTTCCGAGAAGTGGTGCAGTGAACTCCGTCGCTGTTCGGAATTAATAAGTTGTTCAAAATGCTAATGCCATCAATCACTACATCTTCACAGTAGGCGATCCGTACTGACCAGGAAGGGGTGTCTTTCAAAGTAAAGTCGAGTAGTTTTGCACCCGTACAATTGTAAAATTCGATGCCCATGCCAGGCTTCGGTTTGCGCTTAATCGGTCCATCTGTGGTGAAGACACCTTCACGTTGATAGTCTTCACCTTGTCGTGTTTTGGAGCGGTCGTATTCAGGGTAAGTATGGTTTTGAGTAGGGTCATAAAAGTCAATTCCACGGGCTTGAATCGTGCCTAGACCTGTAATACTGACCTGTGTTGCATCGACGGCGACGATCATTCCATGTTGGCGTACCATGTTTTGATAGTCCTTCAAATCTAAACTCGCCTCCAGCGTCGCGCCAGATATCAAATGTAGGTTCACGTAGCTTTTCAAGACCAATGTTCCTGTAATGAAAGTACCAGCTGGTACGAGTACTTGTCCGCCTCCTTTGGCGTGGCATTCGTCAATGGCTTCTTGAATGGCTGTGGTGGATAAAGTGTTTTGTTTTGCACCGAAGTCTAGGATGTTGTAGGTGTTGCTAAATGCAGTGATGTAGAAAAGGCAAGCAGCGATAAGTAGTAGATAGTGTTTAGGCATAAAATATATTTTACTTTACATGGATGAAGGTTTACTGGTCGGTAGAAGTAGTTTTAGCCGCCACACCGTTTACAAGCTATACCATCTTTAGCGTCGCAATATGTTCCATTAGTACGTTCGAAGTACGCACAGTTGCTATTGTGGCGTTTGTTAGAGTTGGCATTCAACCAGTAGTCAGAAGGGGGATTAACTTTCGGTATACTTGCTGCTAGATGAGTACAGTGTTCAAAATCGTTTGGATATAACTGTACTTGAACTCGCTCACTTAATCCAGCATAATTCAGTGTGGTTTGTAGCTGAACAGAATATTTCCAGTCGTCTTTGTTTTTTAATAAAAGAATAATAACTGGCTGTCTATTGGTTTGTTGAGCATACCACAACGCTTGTCCAATAGCTTGTTTCCATTTGCTCGCCCATTCTACCTCAATCGCTAGCGTTTCGGTTAGAATATCAACACGTCCGTTTGTTACCGGTACTTCCTGTTGACCTCCGAGGCAGTCAGCGATAATGTTGGAAAAGTCAGCTTCGTATTGTTTTTGAGCGGGTAGTAGTGTAGCAAATAGTAGGCAGCAATAGAAAGTAGTAAAAGTGAGAATAGGACGAATAGGCATAAAGAATGGTTGAATTAGTAAATCTGTGACAGATGAAATAATAATGATTTTATACTAATAAGTTACAGTTCACCCTTTTTCAACCAAAATAAAACTGCGACGAACAGCTGATTTAGTTGTTCATCGCAGTTGTCAATACATAAATTAAACTAACCTTACTGAATAATCAATTTTTGGGTCACTGTTCCCATTCGCACTAAGTACATACCGCTACTCAACTCACCAATAAAGATGCGCTGATCACCCTGTCCACTTGGCGCAGCAATCACTTTCACACGGCTTCCCTGCACATTGAATAGCTCGATCTGCATATCTTCCTCTACGTTCGTCTCTACGGTAATGTAGTCGACATTCGTTGGATTTGGATAAATAGCCAACGGAATCACTTCTTCCTCAGAGCGAGTCTCCACGTTGTTTACACTTACATTGATTGGTATTAGGACTTCAGGAGTGTTCGAGTTGTTGCTCTTCTTCCCTCTTACTTTGATGTGTGTCGCGTTGGATGGAACCGTTTTGTCCTTGATCTCATACGGTGCGTTAGAGTCGTTGCCCAACCATACCCAATTGCTAGTAGGTGTCACAAACCAAGCTTCTACTTTTACAATATCACTCGTTGCTTTCACTTTTAAGTCAATTTTAGACCCTCCTGCTATGTTAGCGTTGGCGGAAGGAGAGCAGATTTCGACTCGGTTAGAGCCACTTAGCGTACCTGGACAGTTGCCATTACTATCACCACCGTTGTCTCCACCACCAGTATTACCGCCTCCGCTACTGCCAGAAATTTCAATATAGTCTAAGTTGCCAAAATCTGAACCTGAAGACTCAAAGCGGATCGTATTGTTGCTATTATTATTTAAGGTGATATTGACTGTCGCACTCTGGTAAGTACCCCATCCACCTGTACCAGACATGGTTAGGTTCTGTGAGCTACCATTAACGATAAGCTTGCCGGTTCGACTACCACTTCCTAATGCATAGCGATAAGTCAGCGTTTGGCTACCACCACTGCTGCTAACGTTATTATACTGTACAAAGCCACTATTGGAAGGAAAATTGATGTAGCCTGAACCGCTGTATCCACCACCGTTACCGCTTTGCTTTTGAGAACCACTACCATATTGTGCGTCTTCTGCTTCTAGTTTTCCACCTGTATTGCCACCGCCACCGCTGCCGTTTTGGGTCACACTAATCGTTTTATTTTCACAACCCGAAACAGTCACCGTACCACTACGTGAGCTAGAACCACTGTTAGGATCTACGTTAATAGTAACTGTACTTCCACTTTTGCTTACACTTATCCAGTTGCGATTATCGCTTACGCTATAACTTTCAGAAGTAGTTACTGTTACGGTCTGATTACCGCTTGATGAAGAAAAGCTTTTACTAGATGAAGACAGACTAACGCTACAATTGTTATCATCGCCTCCGCTACTACCAGAGATTTCGATATAATCTAAATTACCAAAGTCTGAACCTGAGGACTCAAACCGAATCGTGTTATTACTACTGTTATTCAGGTTGATGGTAACTGTTGTACTTTGATAAGTCGTCCAGCTACCTGTACCATTCATAGTCAAATTTTGAGGATTTCCATTAACAATGAGCTTGCCAGTTCGATTACCACTTCCTAGTGCATATCGGTAAGTGAGTGTTTGATTACCGCCGCTACTACTGATGTTGTTAAACTGAACGTAGCCATTATTAGACGGAAAATTAGCATAGCCTGAACCACTATGATTGTTGCCGTTTGATTGAATTTGAACGCCACTACCATACTGTGCGTCTTCCGCCTCTAGTTTGCTACCTGAACCATTATCACCACCACCTGTGCTACCACCTGGATAGACCAAATCAGGATAGTTATCATAGAACCAATTGGAACCTACTTTGTGATCGTTTAACGTTCCAAATTGCTCAGGATTTTTGTCAGGTCCATTCGATGTCCAAGGCATGATACCTGCATAACCCTCATTATATGCATGTTGATAATTATTTAAAATGCTTTTTCCACTGTTACCTTTAGCTCGACACTCTCCAATGATAGTAGGTTTATCAGTTAACCCATAATAGCTTGGGCCTTCATCAAATACTGAAGGCCAATTCTCATTATCCATCCACGAATACCAGTGTAGATTATAGAAATCCACCACTGCGTCGCTGTCATTTCCTGCGAAGGTCTTCAGTACATTATCTGCAAAATCATTCGTGAAATAGCTAAAATTAGGTACAGGATCTGACTGATATTTAGGTCCAGCCCCAGTTCCTAATGTGACTAAGATGTCACTATTTTCATGAACGTATTTAGCCGATTTAGCAATTAAGGAAAGAACTTGAGAGCGAGAAGGGTCGCCATATTTCGTAAGACTAGGATTATCGTAAAGAAACTCACCTTCGTTGATTACATCAATTGCCATGAAGTAATCTTTGTTCTTGTATCGCTGCACCATTGGAGCTAAGTAATTGTTAATGAAAGAATTACGGTTGCTCGAATTCTTGATCATTTTGACGTACTTATCGTCATTGTTTAGTTCTCCTGTATCTTCGTTTACAGACTCTAGGTCAAATTGGAAATGAGATAATGGTGCCACCATTAGATAGACCTTGTGCTGCTCTGCTAGAGCAACCACAAAATCTAAATCTTGCCAAAAAGCATTCGTCACTCCTGAAATGTAGCCGTCGGAATTGATATTGACACCTGGCGCAAATGAATTACAAGCTAACCAAACACGCGTAGCATTCACCTTCTCGTTCTCTAGTCGCTGAAACTCATCTTCCCAAAAGTCTTCATCAAAGTCTCCTCCAAAGTCGTTCCAATTGTCCCAGGGTGTGTTAGTACCGCTAATCCAAATCTCGTCGCTACCGACTCTGAATTCTGTACCAGAGACAGACACACGTTGTGCCTGTAATAAACTCGAAAAGAGCAACAGGGGTAGGAGTACGAGTAAGTTGGTTGTTTTAAACATGATTAAGTTTTATTCAGTTAGAAAAATAGCTTGGCATTAATGAAGAATAATTTGTTTTCGAGCGATAACTTGCTGATGATCGGAAAAGAGTAGGTAATAAGTGCCTTTTGGTAAGTTTTGCGGAAGAGTCAAAGAGGTTTGAGAGGGATGCTTTAATTGTAGAAGAGTTCTACCTTTGGAGTCGATGAGCGCGACTTGAGCAATTGCTATTTCGCCACCACTCCACTGTACGACCTCTTGAGTTGGATTGGGATAGATTTTTAGGTTAATTGCTGCTACCTGCTGCGTGGAAACACTTGCACTCGGATAAACCAATTCAGGATAATTACTGTGTATCCACTGTGTACCTTCTTGTAAATTATTGATCGTCCCATTGTCATCTACACCATTAGAAGTCCATGCCATCACGCCTTGCCAGTCTTGCTCGAAGGCTAGACGATAAACTTCTTCATCCGAATAATTCAGATCATTATCCACTTTTCGACCATTCGCAGCAATCTCACCTACGATAGCTGGCTTTGATCCCATACTGTAGCTTTCGGGTGTCCGCGACAATGGTGAGTTCCAAAAAGGAGTCATCCAGCTATAGTGATGATAATTGAAAAAATCGAGGTACGCGCCAGCTTCACTGCTGGATAATGCCGCGTCGCTCCACACATCAAAGCCACCGTGATTGGCAGAATGATATTTTGGTCCAGGTCCTGATCCTTGTGTTATCAGTACTTCACTACGTCCGTGTACGGCATTGGCAACTTTAGCGACTAGATTTTGGACATTCTTATAGTCTAATGCAATATTGGTATTATCGAATAACCATTCGATTTCGTTGGCAGGCTCGATGGCGAAAAAGTATGGATTGTCTTTGTAGCGATCAATGAATGGCACAGCATAATGATCAATGAATGACTGCCGATTTTCATCACTATTGTACATCTTCCGCCATTGCTCTGTTTTTCCACCTGCTCGCAAATGATCGAAAGAAGTGAGGGCAGCGATGAGGTAGATGTTGTGTTTGGTGGCTATCTCGAATAAATCATCTACATCGTTCCAAAAAGCATCTGTTACACCTAAAATTTTTCCATCATTATCAATTTGAATAGCACCATCCGAATTGCAGGTAATCCAGACGCGTGTGCAGTTGACTTTGGCATTGGCGAGCTTCTCAAATTCGCTGTCCCAAGCGTTGTAATCAAAAGCACCGCCAAAATCATTCCAAGCAATCCAAGGCGTATTTGCCCCATTGATCCAAATTTCTTCCTCGCCCACCATAAATTTCTCGCCCGATACGGCGATGCGTTGCGCATGGAGGGAAAAACCAGCAACTAAGAAGATGAAAATAGGCAATAGATAGGTAGATAATGACTTCATCAATTCTTGTTTATAGTTGGAAAAGTGAGGGAAAGGAAGGGGAAAATGAATGACTCACCTTCCCCATGTAAGTACGAAAAACAAAACTTTAATAGCCTGGATTTTGGGTCAAGTTCGGGTTCGTTTCTAGTTCCTGTAATGGAATTGGCAGCAACGGATTGTAATTTTGAATCGGCACATCTGGATGATTCTCTCGTACAAATTCTTCGCCCATTCCTGTACGACGCAGCGTCCACCACCACGAAAATTCAGCAGCGAACTCCTTCCGACGTTCGGACATAATCGCATCCATCGCATCGCCACTCAATGCTGGCAAAGTTTCTGTATAGCCATCTGCTCGCGCCCGAATCTGATCGTTGACGATGGAAAAGGCTTGCGCATCATCACCTGTTTTAGCATACGTTTCTGCTAAATTCAGCAAAACTTCGGCATAGCGCATCAGTATAATATTGGCATCCATCGCTACTTTGGGGCAGCTTCCACACACTTCTGGCTGCCGCCAATATTTGACGATACCGTAACCATTCAGTCCCCAAGGATTTTCTTTCGTTCCAAAGGTGTTGATGTTGTCCGCTGGCGAATAGTCCAAGATATTGATTTCAGGACTTGGGTGTTCTTCGCCAGGTCCAATCACAGAAGCACGACGACGGACATCGCCTTCTTCAAAAGCGTCGTACAGGTCTTTGGTGCTGTTGTGTGCGCCCCAGCCGCCCGCTTCCGTGGGCATGGTCAGCATTTGCATGAGGCTGTTGTGGTCTTCGCGTCCCCAAGTCTGGTTGGCTTCTTCTTTGTGTTGAATCTCGAAGATCGACTCGATTCCATTTTTGTAGTTGGGTTGATGCAGTGCAAAAAAGTCTTGCTCCAAACTGTAAACCCCTTCGTTCACGATGCGCTCTAAGTTGGCTTTGGCTTCTGCCCATTTGCTATCGTTTTCATTCGCCAGCCACATTTGTGTTTGTCCCAAATACGCCAAAGCTGCTCCTTTGGTCGCCCGTCCAACAGCATCTGCGGGATATGTCCACGGTAAGGCTTCGGCGGCAGCGGCAAAATCGCTTTCTATCGCTTGAAAAGTTGCTTGTTCGGAAGAACGTGCCACTTTCAAATCATCACCAGCCGACTGCTCGGATAGAATGACTGGAACGCCACCGAAGTTGACCGTCAAATAGTAGTAGTACAAGCCTCTCAAAAACTTTGCTTCGCCTACCAGTCGGTTCGCTAATTCTGCTTCGATGAGCTTATTTTCGCCCATCGCTTCTATTCTCGGAATAGCCGCATTCGCTCTAGCAATTCCTTGATACAGCGACGACCAAAGCACGTATAGAATGTTGTAATTAGTAGGCACTTCGTAACGCGCATAAAACTCGTCTGCGCCCTGATTGCGGATGTCTTGCGAGAAATAATTGGCGTGATAGTAGATGCCTTTGGTCACCAATTCATCCACACCACCATCGCCATGCAAGATGTCGTAAATACCAGCTATGGCAGCACGTGCGTGCGTTTCGGTTTGGAAAAAAGTGTCCTCGGTGAGTCCATCCAACTTCTGTTGTTCCAGAAAGTCATCGGAACAGGCATGACTACCCAGCAGGAGCAGGATGCCTAGTATATATTTTAAATGATGCATGATAGATCGTTATTAATGTAGTTAGAAAGTTACGTTCAGTCCAAAAAGATAAGTTTGCGCCAATGGGAAGTTACCGACATCAATTCCAGTCGTCGTGACTTGATTGTTGAGCGATCCAATCTCAGGATCGTAGCCAGAATACTCTGTGAAAGTCAATAGATTTTGTCCACTTACATACAAGCGAATGCTGCCCACAGGCAACAAACCAGCTGGCAAGGTGTAACCCAATTGCAGATTTTTCAAGCGCAAAAAAGAAGCATCTTCCACAAAAAAGTCAGAGACACGACTGTTCTGATTGGGATCATCTACCGTCAAGCGTGGGATGTCATCACTCGTGCCAGCTCCTTGCCAATAGTTGTCAAAAGTCTCTTGACTAATATTGGAGAAACCGACACTATTATCGAAGTTGATGTTGAGGAGATTGCTCTTCTGATAATTCAAAATCTCGTTGCCGTATGTGCCCGTAAAGAGTAAGCTAAAATCAAAGCCTTTGTACTGCGCATCGAAATTCAAACCACCATAAAAGTCAGGAATTGGACTACCCAAAAACGTTCTGTCCAAATCATTAATAACGCCATCTGGCATTCCATCTGGTCCTGAAATATCGACAAAACGGCGGTCGCCAGGCTGTGTTTCGGTAGATTGTTCGGCATGGGCTTCGATCTCTGCTTGTGATTGGAAAATCCCATCCGTCACCCAGCCGTAGAATGCACCTATTTCACCACCTTCCTCGGTACGCGTAAAGCTGCTAAACTGACCAAAGCTAGGAATACCTAAGGCAGAAGTATTAGAGATCGGTTCACCACCGCCTAAACTGAGGACCTCGTTGTTGACGGTCGTGAAATTGGCAGAAACGCCCCATTTGAAGGCATTGTCGTAATTGCGGTAACCCAAAGCTAATTCAATACCATTGTTACGAATCGTGCCAGCATTGCGAAAAGCGGAGTTGAAACCAGACGTACTAGGTAGTGGAATATTCAATAAAATATCTTCTGATTCTCTATCGTAATAGTCAACGGTCAGGTTGATTTTTCCCTCAAAGAAAGCGGCATCTATACCAATGTTAAGTTGTGTAGTGGTTTCCCATCGTAAGTCTGGATTGGGCAAGCCATTGAAAGCAATACCAGCCACTTCGGATGGATTCGTTCCGTAGATATAGGAATTGTTACTAGAAGAAAGAACTGATAGATAAGCGAATGCAGGAATGTCCTGCACACCAGTTTGTCCCCAGCTACCGCGTAGTTTTAGATTGTCAAGGGCGGCTACGTCTTTTAAGAAAAACTCATCCGAAACAATCCAAGCAGCGGAGAAAGAAGGGAAAACACCCCATTTGTTGTTATTCCCAAAATTAGAAGAACCATCGCGTCGCACCGTCGCCGATAGAATGTATCGATCCAGCATTTTGTAGTTTAAACGACCAAAATAAGAGGCTAAGGAACCACGCGTTTGGCTACCAGAAGCCTCTCGTGCGATCCCATCGCTGATGCTACGGAACTCATTACTCACAAAGCCTTCCGAATTGGCACTCAAAAAGTCAAACTTCGTCTCCTGTGCAGAAATACCTGCCACTACATTTAAGTCAGTGAGTCCAAAAGATCGGTTGTACGTTAGGGTATTTTCAATCAGCCACTCTGTGAACGTATTCTCGTACTGGTAGTAGTCCGCATCGACATTGACGACACGACCTCGATTGAAAGCCTCCGTAAAGCCATTGCCGTTGCTGGCGCGGATGTCTGTTCCTAAGTTGATTTTGTAAGTCAGTCCTTTCAGGAGTTCTAGCTCTGCGAAAATTGTTCCCAAAAGTCGATTGGTGAAATTATTTTGCTCTCTGGTATTGATGGCTGCCAATGGGTTGTCAAAACTATTTGGAATCGCATCCGAGAAGGGCCAATAGCCGTAGTTGCCCTCCGCATCTTGTACTTGTCCGTTTGTGCCGCCAGCTGTGAGTGCGGGAATGAGCTGTGGTAGTTGAGATAGAGAACCTGCGCCATTTTGACCAGAGCCAAACAGACTCGCCTGCTGCACATTGGAGAATAACACACTTGTCCCGACACTCAATCGGTCACCGATCTGATGATCGACATTGGTGCGGGCATTGATGCGCTCGAAAAAAGAACCTTCCACGATTCCTTCTTGGTCGAAATAGCCAACAGAAAGGGATGCTCTGGTTCGTTCGTTGCCACCGCGTACCGTCGCGTTGTAGCTTTGTTGTAAGGCTTGTCGCAGCATTACATCTTGCCAGTTGATGGTCTGCAAGTTGCCTGGACTACGCCATTCATCTAAGACGACTTCTTGTTCTTTATCGCCTATTTCGACAGCTAAATTAGCGAATTGCTGCGCGTCCAAGACCTCAAAGAATTCAGGTCTAGTCTGTACGCCAAAGTAAGTATCGAAAGTCACGCTTGTCTGTCCTTCCTCGCCTCGCTTTGTGGTGATGATAACGACTCCATTGGCAGCTCTTGCTCCATAGATAGCCGTAGCAGAAGCATCTTTTAGGATGTCGATAGAAGCGATATTGTTGGGATTCAAAGCGGATAGACCAGATGCCGTTGTTGGATAGCCATCTATGACATACAGCGGTTCATTATTGCCCAAAGACCCAACTCCGCGAATGCGAATAGACACCCCGCCACCAGGTTCGCCAGAAGCTTGTGTGACCAGAACCCCTGCGGCTTGCCCTTGTAGTCCTTGATCTAAAGTGGTGACTGCTTGGCTAGAAATGTCGTCTCCATCAATCGAGGAGACTGCACCAGAAACATCTCTTTTTTGCTGTGTTCCATAGCCAATGACGACTACTTCGTCCAACTGGTTATAATCAGGTGAAAGTGCAATATCAATAGTCGTTTGACTGCCTACCGCAATCGTTTGCGGGTCGAAACCGACATAAGAAAAAATAAGGCTATCAGTAGGAGCAGCTTTCACTGAGTAAGTACCATTGAAGTCGCTGACGGTTCCGGTGCTTTTTCCTTGCACCATGACGCTTACGCCAATGAGTGGTTCGCTGTTTTCTTGTCCAGTCACTGTTCCAGTGATGGTTTGTTGAGACCAAGCGGTGGTCATACTGAAGAACATCAGACAGCACGTCCAGAAGAGGGACTGTCTGATAAATGGTGGTGTGAAAGTTAGTTGCATACGTCAAAAAATAGGTTGATCAATGATTTGTTTTTACGAGAAGTAATACACATTCACGAAAAGGTGTACAACCCTCTTATATCTTCACAGACAACTAAAAATTGGTATACCCTAAAAAGGAAGAAATTTTATTTGTATTTACTGGCAGGTTATGCTGTTTGTGCTGTAATTATCATGTATTGTTCTTTAGGGGATTGAAGCACATCCTTGTCTAAGAAGAGTAGATGGACATGAAATTATATTGTATATCTATTCTATTGCTGACTCAAATAAACATGATGAAATACATGCTCTGCCTCTTTACTTTTATCTCCCTATTTACTGCTTGCCAAGAGGAATCGAGCCTAAAAAGCCTAGCACAGCTTACGGAAACACAAACACAAGATTGGAATAAGATACTCACTGATGCTATCATGGAAGATGTGTTCACGCCACCGGTAGCTAGCCGTATCTATGCTTATTGCAATATTGCGGCTTATGAAGTAGTACAGCAACAGGACAACAGCTATGTATCGTTGGGGCAACAACTCAATGGCTTACCTGCTTTGCCTGAACCAGCTAATTTTGACGAAATATGGCTACCAGTAGCCAGTGCAATTGCCTTTAGTACCGTTGCGAAAGAAATGGTGCATAGTCGAGAAATGATTACTCGTTTTGAAGTGGATTATCTGGAGCGATTAGGAGTAGAAACTATAGATACTACCAGTCTTTCGATGGCAGTCAACTACGGACAACGCATAGGACAGTACATTTTGAAATGGGCGAAACAAGATGGCTTTGAAGACCGTCACCGACACATCTATGCTACATCAAAACGACTAAAGGGAAAATGGGTATCCACACCACCCAACCATGCGCCAGCTATCGAACCGAATTGGCAGCAGTTGCGTCCTTTCGTCATGAGCAGTAGCGATCAGTTTCGACCTCCCGCACCTACTCGTTTTGACACCCTTCCCGATTCTGATTTCTATGCAGAAGCAACCGAAGTGTATGAAACAGTGAATCGTTTGAACGAACAACAATTGGCAGTTGCTCGATTTTGGGACTGCAATCCCAATATTTCCTTTGAAAAAGGATATGCTAAAGTCTATCGACAGCAGATTACACCTGGCGGACATTGGATGTTAGTGACTGGTATTGCGGTGACTCAAAAAGAGCTATCCCTTCTAGCTCAAACGGCAATCCATACTTTAGTTGCCATTGCTCTAGCAGATGCGTTCATTAGCTGCTGGCAAGAAAAATATACAAGTAATTTGATCCGACCACAAACTTATATTAATGCCTATATTGATCCCAACTGGCGACCAGTGTTGCAAACACCTGCTTTCCCAGAATACACAAGTGGGCATAGTGTTATTTCTGCTGCTGCGGCGACTATATTGACTTCTTCTTTTGGAGCTAATTTTACTTATACCGACAATTCGGAAGAAAAACTGGGTTTACCTCCGCGCACTTATCAGTCTTTCCAACAAGCTGCCGATGAAGCTGCGATCAGTCGACTGTATGGCGGCATTCATTATCGCCCTTCTATTGAGCAAGGAGTCGTACAGGGAGAACAGTTAGGAAATTATATTTTGGAACGAATACAGCTTTCTGCCGGCGTGTTGAGTGTGAATTAAGCCACTCGCTCCGCATACTCTTCCATCCACTTCCGAATTTTAATCGACGCGATTCTCAATTGAACTTCCACATTTTTGACGCTTGTATCTAGTTGTTCAGCAGCTTCTTTGTAGCTCATTTGTTGCAGGCGAACAGCGGTAAAAATGGAGTGGCAGCGAGGAGGCAGTAAATCAATGGCTTGCTGTAGTTGTTCGCCCAATTCTTTAGAAAGAAAAAGGGATTCAGGCGAAGTAGCGTCACTCAAAAAATGGTGCTGTTCTGAGAGTTCGACGGTTTGCTGCTGCGCTCGACGATTCGCTTTCGTGTAGTTCAAAATGCGGTTGCGCATGGAGCAGTAAAGGTAGCTTTTTGGATTGCGGGCTTGCATGAGTAAAGTGCGTTTGCGCCATAAGATACTAAAGACATCCGCGACCAAGTCCTCGGCTACTGTTTTGTCTTTGACGTACTTGTAGGTGAATCGGCGTAGATTACTTTGTTCGGTCTCAAATAATTCTTGAAAAGCTAGGGTGGTGGTCAATTTGTTTTTCAGATCACCAGAAGTGATGGGTGTTTGTTTTTTCATTGTTTATAGTTGTCGTTCGTACTGTTGTTTTTCGTTTTCGTTTGTGTGGATAAAGTTATCGGGAAACCGCTTTGTAGTATCCATACAGATGTTGCAAAAGCTGGTAATAAATGTTGCAAAAAGCGAGGAAACGCCTTTAGGGAAGGCAGAGAAGCGGTTGTCTTTATCAATAGACGGTCTAAAATATTATTTGGTCAATAGCCTTATTTGCGATGAATTATCGACTTTATCTTCTCTTTTTTTGTGCTTTATGTGGCTTTTGTCTATCGTGTCAAGAAAAATCGGAGCAACAAACAGTCGGCTTTCAGCTAATCCCCGCCGAAGCTTCTCATCTTCATTTTGCCAACACGATTGAAGAAAACGACACCTTTAATGTATTGGAGTTCGACTACATTTATCATGGCGCAGGTGTGGGAGTTGCGGACTTCGATAAAGATGGATTACAGGATGTCTTTTTTGCTGGAAATATGGTGGCGTCAAAGCTCTATTTGAACAAAGGGGAACTTACTTTTGAACCGCTTAGCGACGATCAATTACCCAATAAAAATAGATGGTGTACAGGTGTGTCCATCGTCGACATCAATGCAGATGGATGGCTGGATATTTATGTGAGCGTAGCAGGACGAGCAGATATTGGCGATACGCGTAACTTGCTGTATATTAATCAAGGAACGACCGACGAGCAGCCGCTTACTTTTCAAGAAATGGCGGTCGAATACGGCTTAGCCGATGCTCAATATACCATACAAGCTGCTTTTTTCGACTACGATAACGATGGTGACTTGGATGCTTATCTGCTCAATAACCACTCCGAAATGGGCTACGACAATACTATCCGAAAACGCAAATCGGACGGCTCGTATCCGAATACTGATAAGCTGTATGAAAACAAAGGGGTGAAAAACGGTCATCCTGTTTTTGAAGATGTGTCGGCGGAAAAAGGAATTCTTTGGGAGGGTTATGGGTTGGGTATTGCGCTAGGCGATATTAATAAAGACGGCTGGACAGACATTTATGTAGCGAATGATTTTCTAAGCAACGACCTATTGTACATCAACCATGAAGGCACATTCATGAATGAAATTAGGGACTACATCGACCACCAAAGCTGGTCAGCGATGGGAACGGATTTGGCCGACTTTAATAACGACAGCCTACTTGACCTCATCACGTTGGAAATGCTACCTCCTGAACACGCCCGCAGAAAAATGATAGAAGCACCCGTCAGCTACGATGTCGAACGCTACCGCAAAAACTACGGCTACGAACCGCAATATGTACGCAATACTGTCCAGCTCAACAATGGTGAAATCAATGGCCAAACAAACTTTAGCGAGATCGGACAACTACTAGGCGTGGACGCAACGGACTGGAGTTGGAGTGCGCTTTGGATGGATGCAGATAACGATGGCGATAAAGACTTACACATCACCAATGGCTTTCCGAAAGATATCATCGACAATGACTTCATTACGAGCCGACGCATCAGTGTCAATGGCACTTTTAGCATGGAAGAACGACGGCAGTTGCTACGACCAGTTTTAAATGAATTGCATCCTATCGACCGCAGTAATTATGTCTATGAAAATAGTGGAGATCTACAACTCACCGACCAAACGAAAAGCTGGGGCATGGAGCGTCCTTCCTTTTCGTATGGGGCGGCGTATGGTGATTTGGACAATGACGGCGACCTGGATTTGGTGGTCAATAACATCAACGAAAAAGCCTTTCTCTACGAAAATAAAACAACTGCCAATCACTTACGCATTCAACTGAATGGAACAGCAGCCAACACGAACGGCATCGGTGCAAAAGTTGCGATTAGTACCAACGGACACCTTCAGTATGCTGAATTTTTCCCTTGCCGTGGCTATCAGTCTTCGGTAGAGCCTTTTTTGCATTTTGGGCTGGCGCAGGATACGTTAGTTGATTGGCTAGAAGTGACTTGGACAGATGGCACAAAGCAGCGATTGGAACAGATCGAAGCCAACCAGCTACTTGTGTTGGATCAAAATAATTCGACCATTCCGAATGCGTCTAAAAAACAACTTCATCAACCCTTCTTGAAAGAAGTAAGTACTACTTTCCTTCCCAATTATACGCATCAAGAGAACGACTATATTGACTTCAAATCAGAACGTCTACTACAACGAAAATACTCTACATCAGGACCAGCTGTGGCAGTAGGAGATGTTAGTCAAGATGGTTTGGAGGACTTTATTTTGGGAGGAACACGCGCTCAAGCGACACAACTATTTATACAACAGAAGAACGGTACATTTCAGCATCGTCCGCTTTGTCAAGACTTGATAGAGGCTGGATATGAAGACGCTGCGCTGTTGCTGTTTGATGCAGATAGCGACGGCGATTTAGATGTGTATGTAGGTAGCGGTGGCAATGAATCTACTACCGAAAATCAAGACTATATTTACTTCAATGATGGTCAAGGTAACTTCCAACGTGCCGACAACGCCTTACCAAAAATGACAGCTAGTAGCGCAAGAGTCGTCGCCAATGATTTTGACCGCGACGGCGATTTGGACTTGTTTGTAGGTGGGCGTTTACTAGCGAATCAATATCCCAAAATTCCAAACTCCTATCTACTGCGCAACGATAGTGGTCGGTTTACCGATGTGACTCCACAGTTAGCTCCTGAGTTGCAGCAAGTAGGCTTAGTGACGACCGCTCTTTGGACAGATTTTAACAATGATGACTTACCTGATTTGGTGCTTGCTGGCGAATGGATGAATATTCAGTTTTTCGAGAATAAAAAAGACCATTTTGAGCGATTAAGTAATAAAAAGTTGGGACTACCCCATCTTTCTGGTTGGTGGAATAGTGCTACGGCAGGCGACATAGACAATGATGGCGATACAGACTATGTGTTTGGTAACTATGGATTAAATAGTAAATTCAAAGCTTCTACGGAGCAGCCCATTCATTTGTTTGCTGATGACTTTGATAAAAACGGCAGCATAGACCCAGTGATGGCGCACTATTTAGAAGGGCAACTACATTTCGTGCATAGTCGCGACGAGATGATCGATCAACTGTTGATGCTGCGCCGAAAATTTCAGACGTATGAAAGCTATGCGTATGCACAGTTGAAAGACGTATTGGCAGACTCTTTGCTGGAGAAATCCATGCAGCGAGAAGTGGTTGAATTGCGTTCTGGCTATTTAGAAAATGTGAGTGGCGAAAATGGAAAAGATGTTGCTTTTCGATGGCATCCGCTCCCGTTGTGTGCGCAGTTTGCTCCTGTTTTTGGATTGGAACTGTCGGACGTTAATCAAGACGGACAACTTGACTTGATGATGATGGGCAATCTCTACGAAAATGCGACTAAAAGTGGTCAGATCGACGCACAAAAAGGAACTGTTTTGTTGGGAACACCCATGAATGGTTTTGAAGCGATACCGATGGCGCAACATGGCTTTTACGTGCCAGGCACTGCCAAAGCATTAGCACGTATTCGACATCAAAATCAACAGCCGACTTACTTAGCGACACGCAATGGTGACCGCCCCAAATTATTTATGAATTGTACAGAACAACCACGAGAAGTAGTGGCTGCGCTGCCTATGGAAACACACGCGCTGATTCAGTTGACAGATGGACGTATCCGAAAACAGGAGTTGTACTATGGAGAAGGGGATTTGTCGCAGTCTTCTCGAATGGTTTTGAAAAATGAGCAAATAGATAAGATTACTTTTTTTCAAGGTGCAACAGTCAGTCGAATCATTCAGTTAGAAGAGCTTCAGTAATGAATGGAGGATTCTATAAAATTTCATAACTTCAAGCAGTCATTCAAAATAGCATATTGCTTTGCAGTATTTAACAAACAAACGAAAAACAACACTACTAGAACTGTTCTTGGTTTTGGCATTCTGCTGGTGGGCATCGCCGACGTTCGGGCAGAGAACAGCAATTGATTTTGAGCCATTGGAGCAGAGTTTACAGCTGATGAATAGCACTATTTCTGCCATTGAGCAAGATCAATATGGTTTTATGTGGTTAGGAACAAAGAACGGACTATATCGCTACGATGGCTATACGTTTTTACCGTTCAGGAAGCGCGCTAACGATTCCACTAGCCTCATTAATAATGAAGTCATTGACCTAACTATAGATCGAACAGGACGGATTTGGGTAGCGACTTCTAATGGACTTTCTCGCTACGACTATGGTAGCGATCAGTTTACCAGTTTTGAATACAAAGAAGCCGACCCGCATAGTCTGAACGGTCGAAAGGTAAATAGTGTAGTGGAAGATGAGACAGGGCAGATTTGGGTAGGGACAGAGCGTGGACTCAACCTATATCGAGAAGCTTCTAATGACTTTGTCTCCTTCACGCAAACGACGGCTAATTTCGTCCATGGACAAGAAATTAAAGCGATGAGTTTGGATGAAGAGGGCAACATTTGGCTGGGTTACGAATCGCAGGGCATCAGCCGTTTCAATCCGAGAATCCCACAAACTATTCCCTTGAGTCAACCCATCCATGAGCGACTAAGTGTATCTACACTACTGTTTGATGGTAAAAAAATGTGGTTAGGGTCACAAGATCACGGACTTTGGTCGTACGACAATACTACTTTAATATGGACACCTCATCCTTTGAAGGAAACGAAGGAGTACATTAAATCCATTGCCTTGGATGTATCCGATCACTTATGGATCGTGACCAATACTGGATTGTATCAAATGGAGGAGGAAGAAACTGTTCGTGCCATCATCGAGCAGACTAAAGTTTTTCCTATCCATGTAGCAATGCCCAATAGCAGCTCTATTTTATCCTCCACGGTGTATTTCGATCGGGATGGACATCTTTGGCTAGGTACTGCATTCAAAGGGGTGAGGTATGGTCATCTTGATAACAAATTTAGACGACTAGACTTGAGCTATCCAAACTTGAAGGAGCGACCCACTGCGCTGGTGCAAGATCGCAATAAAAATATATGGATAGGCTACTTTGACGGGAGCATCACTTGCATTCGTCCTGACCGCATAGGTGCAAAACTGTACGAAGCTGGCGTAGGTATGGGTATGGGAACAGTGTTTGTCATCTTTGAAGATAGTCAAGGTCGAATTTGGACTTCCTCCTATGATAGTGGTCTGCAACGGCTAGCAGACGATGAAGAGCAATTTATCAGTTTCAATGCTATTTTTGATGGGCTATTCCCTAAACAGCGGATCGACATTCGTTCTATTTACGAAGATCAATATCATAACTTATGGTTCGCGTTGCATGGCATTGGTGTTGTTAAATACAACGAGACACAACGCCAGGCGGAGCTATTTCAAGAAACTACCACACCCAATAGCACAGACGGACTTTCCAGCAAGTGGGTATATGATATTGACCAGGATCATTGGGGGGATATTTGGGTCAGTTCAATGAAAGGCGTTAGCTTAATTCGTAGCAATGGACGTATTCTTAACTATGCGAGTTTGGGGCTATTGAGCGATGAGCGTATCGCCGATATTTTTGTGGATCGAAAAGGGCGAGTTTGGTTAGCATCTTTGGAGGGTTTGTACGAATTTAAAAGTGCAGCCAATGAGTTTCAACTGCACCGCAATGAGCATTTGATAGACGATCAGTCCATTCAAAGCATCGAACAAGGGGAAAACGGATTGCTCTGGATGAGTACCACTTCAGGCATCTCCTCCTTCGATCCTGAGATAAATGAGTTCAAAAATTATGCGGTTTCCAGTCGCTTGGCGTTGGAGCAGTTCATGCCTAGATGTAGTTATCATGCTTTCGACGATCAGTTATACTTTGGAGGTACGCAAGGCATCAGTACGTTTTTACCAGAGGAAGTAAATCAGCAGCAGTCAGAGCCACTTTCTATTGTGATTAGTGACTTCAAAATTTCTAATGAAACGGCGAGTACTTGGCAACATTACTTCCCAATAGTCAGCAACGAAGACCTACTAGAGCAACCAATCGAATTGCAGCCGAATGAAAATGTATTCTCCTTCGAGTACACGTCTTTGAGTTACGAACATACGCCAAAAGTTACCTACGCCTATCGATTGGACGGCTTCGACGACGATTGGAATGAGGTAAGCGATAATAGAACAGCGACGTACACAAATTTAGATCCTGGACATTACACCTTTCGTGTCAAAGCTTTGAATGAGTTACAACAAATGAGTTCTGAGGAGTTAGTAGTTCCAGTAAAGGTGTTACCTCCCTTCTGGCAAACACAACTCGCTTACCTTTTCTATGCTTTATTTATTGGTGGCATACTCTATTTCTTCCGCCATATTGTACAAGTACGAGAACGGTTAAAATCACGCATTGCCTTGGAGCAAATGAAGGTGACGAGAAAGGAGGAATTGAATGAGATGAAGCTCGAATTTTTCACTAATGTATCCCATGAATTTAAAACACCTTTGACACTCATCATCGGTCATCTAGAACGAATACTGCGTCGCTCTTCCGAAGGTGCACCTCACTATGTACAGCATCTGGAAATTTATAAACACGCCCAACGCTTATCGAAACTTATCAATCAATTAATTGACTTTCGACGCTCATCTGTGGCGGAGTTGCAGTTGCAATTTGCAAATGAAGACATCGTTTCTTTTATCAAGAATGTCGCGGAGACGTTTAAAGCACATAGCGAAGAGCAAGGGATTCAGTACCACGTTCGTAGTTGGGTATTGCCCAACCAAGTCTGGTTCGACCCTGATAAACTAGAGATCATCCTTTATAACCTCATTTCCAACGCTTTTAAATACACTGAAAAAGGAGGACAGATCGAGGTGCTAATCAATCAGGAACAATCGGAAGTGGAAGACCATTTGTCATTCATCTGTATTCGGGTTTCGGATACTGGGAAGGGTATTGAAGCCGATCAACTCAAAACGATCTTTCAGCCCTTTCAGTCCGAATCGAAAGCCAATAGCAGTGGTTTGGGATTAGCCTTTACGAAGAAAATCGTGGAGATGCAAGGGGGAACGATACAGGTGGAAAGTCAAATGACGCAAGGCACTACCATACTAGTTCGCCTGCCACTTATCCACGAGGTGGCAGCAGGCGAGAAGCTGCCACAGAAACGAACCGCTAAAGTTATTGAACGACTCAAGTATATCAATACGCCCCATCAATCTGCATCAGCTACTTTACCAGAAAAAGAGACTGGTCAATTGGTTTTGTTGGTAGAGGATAATATGGATATGCGCAGTTTTTTGGCGGAAGAATTGACTGCTCACTTTCGGGTAATTACGGCTTCGGATGGACAGGAAGGAGAGCAGTTGGCACTAGAACGAATTCCCGATCTAATCGTCAGTGATGTCATGATGCCGCATCAAGATGGTTTTGAACTCTGTGCTGTCTTGAAACAACATCCTAGGACGAACCATATTCCTATTGTTTTACTTACGGCGAAAACGGCTGCTGAACACCGTCTAACTGGATGGAAATTGGGCGCAGATGACTACGTAGATAAGCCATTTAATACCGCTTTGTTGGTCGGAAGAATCAACAATTTGCTGAAAACACGTCAACAGTTGCAAGCCCAATATAGACAGCAATTGCAGGTACAAGCAACAACAGCAACTGCGCTGAAGGATGAGCTATTGGAGACAAGTTTGACACTCATTCAAAACAACCTCGACAATACGCAATTTAGTGTGGAAATATGGAGTGATCATTTAGGAATGAGTCGTTCCCAATTGTACCGAAAAATAAAGGCGTTGACTGGTGTTACACCAGTGCAATTGATTCTGAAAGTGCGCTTGAGCAATGCGATTCAATTACTGGCACAGACGACAGAGCGCATCTCTAAGATCGCGTATCAAGTAGGCTTTCAAGATGTCAATTACTTCAATAAGTGCTTCAAAAAAGAATACCAAATTTCTCCTACAGAATACCGAAAGCGAGCGAATACCGAGACAGCGTTGGAACAGACGTTGGATTAGTATTTTTTTATTCCCGGACTAGCGGATGGATCATTGATCAATTGGTTGTACCACACTTCATTGCTATTCGTAGCTGCTAGTCGGACCGCCACTTTCCACTGTGCTACCTCTTCGCTTAGTCCTTCTGGTATGCGTTCTAGTACTTCTGAAATTCGAGCGAATTCAAAGAAACTAATCTGTGCCAGCTCTTCTTGATAGGCTTGGATGTGTGTAAGCTGAGAAGCGTGTGAGGGAGGTACAGGAGTGTTTTCATTGAGTATCTTTGTCTCTTTGGTCGATAAATAATCGCTCAATCGAATCCAAACCGCTACACCAAATCCCTCTATATTGCGTATGCCAATGTGTCCTCCATGTGCCTCTACTGCCAATTTGCAGAAGTTGAGTCCTAGACCAGTCGATGGAATGTTACCAGATTTTTTTCGATGGGCTTGTTCAAAAGCTTCAAACAAAGCGTCTTGTCGTCCTGAAGGAACCAATTCACCAGGATTGATGACTTCTAGTAGTAGATCACTGCTGTTACTGCCTTCTTTGGTTCGCTGCTGTATTTGTATCAAAACTTGACTATTTAGTGGTGTATACTTAATAGCATTAGTGAGTAGATTGACTAATGTTCTGGTCATCAAACTTTGATCCACTTGTACTATAGCGGCGTGTTCGACATCTACTTTAATCGTTATATTTTTACGTTCAGCTAAAAAAAGTACCTGATCAACTGCCTGTTGGATCAGAGTAGAAATAGGTATATTTTGTCGATCAAGAGTTAGAGTGGTCTGTTCCAATCGCTGTATATCTAGAATATTCATGACCAGCAGCAGCATTTGAGTCGCTGCTTGCTGCATCTGTTTGACATTGGTGGTATTTAGAATAAGGTTGAGTGGATTTTTTAAGTCATGTACGATGAGTGCAAGTAGATTATGTTTAAATTTATCGAGTTCTTTGAGCTGCATATTAGCAGATTCCAGTTGCTGTGCTTGTATTAAGATCTCGTCTCGCTGCCGACTGACCTCCTGATTCGCTAAAGCCAGCTTTCGCCTATTGTAAGCAATAAGAAAAACGATTAATAAGGTCGTCATTATGCCTCCAATCAGTAAAATGATTTGGTTGCGCTGTTGTTCTAGTTGGAGTTCTTGAGTAAGTTGTTGTTCCGTCAATAGCGCAATTTCTTGTTCTTTCTTTTCCGTTTCATATTGGACTTCCAATTCTTTTAGTGCTTGTATTCGCGCCACATTCATATTGCTATCTTTCTGCGCATAATATTGTTTGTAGTAAGTAAGCGAGGAATCGGCGCTTTCACTGGCAGCTTTATATTGCTTTACATTTTTTTGAGTTTGTCCCAACGTCTCATAGAAATAAGCTTTATCGAATGTCCTATTGTCGAGTAAGTGAGGTTTTATCTCTTCTAAAATAGTTAATGCTATTTTATTATCGCCTTTTTTAGCATACCCGTTAGCTAATGCGCTTCCAATATCTAGAATATAGGTTTTGTAAGTTTGCTCTTGCGCCAGTTGATAGCCTTTTTCGTAAGATGATATGGCTTTATTGAGGTCTCCAATCGCCCAATAACTATTTCCGATTGCCATGCGTGAATAACAGACTCCAACATAAGTCTTGGTTATCTCGTCAATGAGAATATTATCCTCATAGGAGGCAATGGCAGCTAAATAGAATCGCCTTGCTGTATCTTGGTCAGCGGCAAATTTTCCTTTTTGTTGATAAATGTATCCCAAATATTGCAAACAATAGGACTGATACTGATAGTCTTCTGTTGATTGAACTAATTCAACAGCTTTCTCAAAATATTTGATAGCTTGGTCATACTCACCTATACGACTGTAGACTTCTGCAACACTTCCATAGGCTCGATACTGCTGTTTTTTAGTTTTCAGTGTAGGAATAGTAGTCAAGAACTGAAGGACTTTATCCAGAGCCTCTTCATGCGCTCCGATGTTGCTAAGTATCCTAAGCTCCAAAATTTTAGCACTCAAAAGCCCCCTTTTAGATTCGTTGGCTTGGCAAGCAGCGATACTTTCAGAAATGTAATATTTTGCCGAATCAGCAAATTGCTGATTATCTTGTATCTTATTAGCGTAGATATTCGCCAATTCTTGATAGACATCGGCTACTATGGTATCTGTTGAACAAGCTTTCCCCAGAGGTATCGTCTTGTAGTAGGCATCTAAAGCCAGAGAGTCTTTCCCGTAGAGTGAGTAAGAGAGTCCCAACTCCTGCAAGTACATTGCCTTGAGACAAGGATGAGTCGCTGAAAGCTGGTCGGCCAAACGCTTAGCGTAGGCGATACTTGTTTCTAGATTTTCATTTCTATATGCTTCTATAATTTGAACATGAAGTATCGGCTGGGAGGCGGTTGGCACTTCATCGAGCTGTTGAAGCAAATCAGAGGCTGTCGGCTTTTGTCCATGTAGCCCAATGCCAAGCAGAAAAAAGAAAAATAGGGTAAGAAGAAATCGAATTTTCATGATAACTTCAATATACGTGAAAATTGTTTTTGTAGAGTACTAAATTGATATAGGTGATTCAATTTACGAAAAATTATGACTATCAAAAAAATAGATGCTTACAGATAGAGTCATCACCTGGTAATACTAATTGTCTTGTCGAATGTGCAGCGGTAGTCGAATGTAGAATGTACTACCTTGTCCATATATACTTTCTACCCAGATTGTACCATTCATCATTTTTAGGAAATCGGATGTGACTTTCAATCCCAAACCCGTTCCTAGCTTCGCCGCATCAGAGATAGCAGATTGGCGCTCTAGGATATTTTCTTCGAGTGCAAATAAGGTCTTCTGTTCTTCTGCTTTTATCCCAATGCCAGAGTCTTGAACACTAATAATCGCATGACTTGGCTCTTGGTCTTGATGAATACTTAGCTTAATTTGTCCGCCTGATTCAGTAAATTTTAGAGCATTGGAAAGCAAGTTTCTAAGTACAAAATTAAACATATCTAAATCTGTAGTTAAGCTCAGATGGTTGTCTATTGTTGCGTCCAAATGAACTTCTCTTTTTTTAGCGATGTGTTGTAGTGACTGTACCATTTGTTGCGCTACTGACTTCACCGAAAAGGTAGTCAGCCGCAATTGGAGCGTGGACTGTTGGCTAAGTGACCAAGAAAGTAAATTTTCGACTAGATCTACGACGGAGTACAACTCTGATTCCAAAAGGTCAAGCAACTCTTGGAAGAATTCCCTCCCTAAATTGTCGATACCATTATGTCGAGCCAATTCTAAACTTCCTTTAAGAGAAGTCAATGGCGTTCTAAGATCATGTGCTACAATAGATAATAATTTGGCTTTAATGTGATTGCTAGACTGCAATAGATCGTTTTGATAGCGGATGGTTTTGATGGAGTCATGCATTCGGCTAGCCGTCTTGATACGAGCTATTAGTTCGATCTCATCTATGGGTTTTCTGATATAATCCATCGCCCCTGCTTCTAGCGCGATACTCAGATTTTCAGAAGTAGTCATGACTCCCGTCGCCATGATGATGGGGATATCTTTTGTACTGGGGTCTTTCTTTAGCGTTCTAATAACATCAATACCACTCCATCCTGGCATCTCCCAATCGGTAATGATGACATCTGGTCGCTGGCTCTTTGCTATTTTACATCCCAGCGATCCGTTGTTAGCTAGGAGCAATTCATAGCCATTTTGCTTCAATAAGTCGTTCACGATACGCGCATAATCGAGCTGGTCATCGATCAATAATATTTTTCGACTCATAAGTGGTAATCTAAGTTGATGGTAAGTTACAAATATGGTTTTCTTGTAAGAGACGAGGAAATTTTCATAGTCATCAGTGGAATCTGAGGACGCCCCAGTGTACAATAGAAAGCAATGTAAGGTATATTGCACTTACAAGTCTGAGTCCAATGGTAAATTTGTTTCGGAAACTTTTGGGGTAGATTTGATCGCTTCATGTTACCAAGAATGAAATTGGGCTACTTTACATGTAGTACATGTGTTGGGAAAAAATACGCTCTCAGCTAAATACAATATGAAGAATGGAGACAAGAACTAGAGATAGGCAATCGTAGGAGACAGATTACCTAAAAAGGGATAAAAAAAATTGCCCAGACAATTATGCTGGGCAACTATAATTACACGAGTTAGTAAAGCTATAAAATAGCCAGACTATTTAAAAATTAAGTTAAACAATCTGCCAGTCAGCGGTGGCTGATAAAGGCAATATCACTTGATTATAAAGGTATAACAATCTCTCTTTTAAGGGGTATTTTTCGACATGGTCAAACTACCCATATGGGTAATTGGCAGCTATAAATACGCTCACTTTATAGGAAGTGATAAGTAGAGTTGTCATCATTGCTTAATGACTTTAGACAACTCTACCTATCTCCTATTAGTATTAGTCGACTTTTACAAATTCCTTCACATTACCGACACTGTCTGCGATAAAGTAAGTACCTGCTGCTAAGTCGTTTACATCTATCTGAACACTTATCCATCCGATATTCAACACATCCTGACGAACGGTTCTGACAACGCTTCCTTTAATATCCAAGATGTACAACTCACTAGATAACTCGGGAGCGAAGAACTGAACAGTTAGCATTTGTGCAGTACCTACAGGATTTGGATAGAGTTCCATTTCTCCTTTGTCTGTTGCTTCTAGTTGTGCACTCACTACATCCGTATATTCAAATGCGCCATCAATATCCACTTGCTTTAAGCGGTAATAGTACGTCACACCTGCTTCCACTTCTGTATCTTCGAATAGATAGTCCGTACGCTCTAGTGTTGTTCCTTGACCTTCGACTAGACCGATGTATTTGAACGACTTCGCATCCTCACTACGCTCTACTTCAAAGTGACTATTGTCCTGCTCAGAAGCAGTCGCCCAGACCACATCAATATGATCTTCTTGTGCTACTGCTTTGATACTGATTAACTCAACAGGCAATACAAAGTCTTGTACACCAAAGTCGATAGTCGTATTTGTATTCACATCCTGAGTAGAGTTGTTGCTACCATCTTGCAGTGGGAACTGTGTCTCCTCTGCACCACTTGGCTCATCACCTGCAGTGAGTGTAATGATAGGCGACATAATCATTCCATTCGCCGAAGTTTGAATACCGTTATCATCGTTGTCTACATCGTCGTCTTCTGTACTCGTTGGTACGGAAGAGAATGGTAGATTGATGAGTGCACCACCGTTCGAGAAGTTAGATGCAGGAATCGTGATTTTGTAATCTCCTTCTGGTAGCCCTGTGAATAGGTAGTTTCCGTTCTCGTCTGTCAATTGCTCAGTGATGAAAACACCTACATCGTTGAACAACTGTACCAATACACTCGAAATACCTGGCTCGTCACCAGTCTGTGTACCATCGTTCAAAGTAGCACTTCCTTGACCTCTATCATCGAATACTGTACCTGCGATACCTACCAAATCCAATAAGGTAAATCCAAAGTCATAGCTGGCTATTACGTCTTCCAATGCAGGATTCGCGTTTGGTGTCGTGTTTTCATTTCCTTGAACAGGGAATGCGTCCACACCTGCAATATTATCTGAGTCGACTAAATCATCGTTTCCTCTATCCGTTCCAGTTGGTACGAATCCATCTAGTACATCTCCTGCTTCATCTTGATCGGAAGTGGTGATTGAGATGACAAACTCAGGCTCATCCGCTCCGTCTCCATTGTAGTCCTCGTCCGCCAACAAGTTCGGGAATTCGTAGAAGCCATTTTCGTCAGTAACAGTAGCAATCTCTACTACATCACCATTTGGGTAGGTGATTTCCAAATCAACAACTACACCTTCTAGACCAGGTTCGTTCGCATCTTGAATACCATTACCATTTAGGTCATTCCAAACGAAGTTACCCACGGCTGCTAAGTCTTTGTAGTAGCCAAAGTCTACGTTTAGGTTATCATTTGGCTCACCGCTACCGATTGTCACTGCAAAAGCATCTTCTTTCGAGTTGTCTAATGAATCATCTCCACCGTTTGTGCTTGCGTCTTGGTTTGGACTAATAGACTGCCAGTAACCGTTCAATACACCTGCTTCGTCCGTTACATCTACAATGTAGTCGCCCAATGGTAGATTATCGAACAGATAAAAACCATTCATGTCAGTAGTTGCTGTGGCAATGACAGGTTCTCCTGGATTGATTTCACCATCACCATTCAAGTCGCGGTATAGGTCTAGTGTGACACCTTCGATAGGATCTTCGTCCGTTTGGCGAATACCGTCTGCGTCGTCATCTTCCCAAACTGTGTCTCCAATAGAACCTAAAGTAGCACTATCGTCACCTGCGTAACCGAAGTCTTGATCCAAGTTGATCGGGTCAGCAGCTGTCAAGGTGATTAGCTCACCTTCATTGTCCATATCACCGTCAGGATCGAATGTATTTTCAAATCCTTCTAGTACACCATTTGGATCAAAGTTCTCGTCGGCAATGACGACTTGATAGCTCTCGTCTAATGGTAGATTCGGGAAGTAGTAGTAGCCATTTTCGTTGGTCTCTGTTGTCGCGATGACATTACCCATATCATCTAGCAACTCAACGACTACGCCTTCTACACCTGGCTCATCATCATCCTGTACACCGTCGCGGTCGTTATCGAACCATACATAGTCGCCAATCAGACCTTCGTCGTCGCTTTGTCCCATTGGGGCGTAGCCGAAGTCGTGTTGTAAACGACCAGCATTAGGTGGATTCCCTGAGCCTAGTGACTGTCCGGATAAACCTAATACATTATTTCTGTTCTGACCAATAGGTGCACCTGTACCCGATAGCGGAGAACTTCCACTATCTAGATCGGACGTCGCTTTAAGCCCTTCTAACACATTGTCTGTATCACTTACCCAAATTAGATAATTGTAACCTGCTTGTCCTGAAGTGAGCAGATCGGGGAAGTAGTAGAAGCCATTCTCGTCTGTTACATCTGTAGCGATAATCAGCTCGCCTGCATCCCAGACATTATTGCTGTTCTCGTCTTTGATCAAGGCGACCGTTACGCCTGCAATACCATATTCATCCTCGTCAGCAGGTCCATTTCTTTCCCCTTGGACGATAGCTCCACCGCCTTCGACACCTTCTAGAGTAGGTCCGTTGCCGTCGCGGTCAGCATCAAACCAAACGAAGTCGCCAATTGCACTAATGAATGCTAGGTTATCTTCTGGCTGATAGCCAAAGTCCACATTCAAGAATACATCACCTGGTGCGAGTACTACTGGATTCGTAGTCTGATTATCATCTTCTACGCTGTCATCAGGATTGTCTGCTTCACTTTCTCCGAAGTGGTCAGGATCACCTGTTTGGTCGTAGTTCGTATCATTCAGAATCTCGTAGTTTGCCATGTCGTCGTCGGTGACTTCTACATAGTAAACTCCTGCTGGTAGGTTATTGAAGATATAGTAGCCATTGTCGTCAGTAGTGGTCATGTCGATACCCACTTCAAACACAGTGCCATCATCCTCTGAGTTATCGACACCATTTCCATCTATATCAAAGCGTCCGTCGATGATGTCGAAGCCTGCGATAGTTACTCCACCTTGCAGTGCGCTATCATCATTGTCGTCATTATTGAGTACGCCACTTCCGTCTAGATCGACGAAGCCGTTAAAGACATCATACATCTCTCCATCACTACCGACCACTGTTCCATCATCTGTACCATCAATGATACCGTCACCATTTACGTCTAGACGTCCATTGATAACTTTTAAGTCCGTACTCAACGTCAGTTTTGCACCTTCTACACCTGGTTCATCCGGATCTTGTACGCCGTCGCCGTCGCTATCGATCCAGATACGATCACCTAGTGCAGCTAGTGCATCCATTGGTGGTTCGTTGACATCTGGTGTTTCGTTGTAGTTGTAACCGAAGTCAGCCGTTAGATTTTCTTCCCCTGCATCCAATGTGATTGGGTAGCCGTTGCCACTGTGATCTTTGTTTCCTAGATCGCCATCGTCTTCTACTGTATCGGCATCATCGCCATCTACGTTATTGGTGAAGATGGTGGTCTGTGTTAATTCAGCGTTTGGTAGGCTACTTTCATCGACATCGACGAAGTAATCACCTGCTGGTAGGTTCGGGAATAAGTATGCGCCGTTGCTACCGGTGACGGTTGTTGCGATGACTATGCCGTTTTCATCTTTCAATTGAACGATCACGTTCGGAATGCCTGGCTCACCTTCGTCTTGTAGCCCATCGCTGTCTTCATCTACCCAAACATAATTACCGATAGCTCCTAAGTCACCGATGACACCGAAGTCATAGCTGGCTTCCATGGCTTCGTCGGTTGCTGGATCTTCCGCATCCGTATCTTCTTCGCCTTGTGTTGGAATCGCTACGACCCCATCAAAAGAGTCAGAATCTTCTAAGTCATCTGCGTTACCATTCACATCTGCGGTGGTTGCCATGAAGCCTGTCAAGGCATCTTGTGTTTCCTCTACTGAAATGGTGTAGCGTGGCAGACCGTCTGTTGCCGGGTCACCATCTGTTCCCATGTTATAGTCCTCATCCAATAATAGGTTCGGGAACTCGTAGAAACCAGGGTTTCCGTCTTCATCGTTTTCTGTAAGTGTCACTACAGTCACCTCTGTTCCATCAGGATATTCGATGGTCAATGTCACTTGTACATCGTTGAGACCAGTTTCTCCATCATCTTGCAAGCCGTTGGCGTTGCTATCCACCCAAACGTAGTTACCTAGTGCAGCTGGGTCTTTGTAGTAGCCGAAGTCAACATTTAAGTTGTTCGCTGGTCGTGTACCACCGATCGTTACTGCAAAAGCGTCCTCTTTGGATCTATCAAATGGGTCATCCGCAGTATCTCCATTTATGTTAGTATATGGATTCTGAACAGAACCGATAGACTGCCAATATCCGTTTAAGATGCCCGCTTCATCGGTTACATCTACTATATAGTCACCAAATGGTAGCTCATCGAATAGATACATACCGTCCATATCGGTCGTCGTTGTAGCTACTCTTGGCTCTCCTGGATTGATTTCACCATCACCATTTAGATCACGATAGAGATCAAGCGTCACGCCTTCAAATGCATCATTTTCAAATGAGTTATTGATGCCGTTAGCGTTTGGATCTTCAAATACTTTGTTTCCGATAGAACCTAACATCTGCGCATCATCACCTGCATAACCAAAGTCTTGATCTAGATTGATTGGGTCAGCAGTGGTCAGAGTAATCAAATCCCCTTCATTATCCGTATCGCCATCTGGGTCGAATGTATTCTCGAAGCCTTCTAGTACGCCATTTGGATCGAAGTTCTCATCCGCGATGACCACTTGGTAAGACTCATCTAATGGTAAATCACCAAAGTAATAGTAGCCGTTTTCATTGGTCTCTGTTGTGGCAATGACATTACCCATATCATCTAGCAACTCAACTACTACGCCTTCCACACCTGGCTCGTCATCATCCTGTACACCATCACGGTTGTCGTCGAACCATACATAGTCACCAATCAAGCCTTCATTGTCATCTTGACCTGCTTCTACATAACCAAAATCTACTCCTAAACGACCTGCATTTGGTGCTACTCCAAATCCAATTGATAGTGATGAAATTCCTAACACGGCATTGGTAGATTGTCCAATTGGTGCGCCACTATCGTTCGATGGTGGGTTACCAAAGCTATCAGAATCAGCGGTTGGCTCTAAACCATCAAGTACATTATCGGTATCGCTTACCCAAACGACATAATCATCTGTGCCGACACCATCTGTTGCTATAAGGTCTGGGAAGTAGTAAAAACCATTTTCATCCGTCACATCGGTAGCGATGATGGGTTCACCTGCATCCCAAGTACGGTTCTCGTTCAAGTCTCTGATCAATGTAACCGTTACACCTGCTATGCCATACTCGTCAGGGTCAGCACCACTGTTCCCACCAGGTCCTTGTACGATTGGTCCGCCACCTTCTACACCTTCTTCCAATGGACCATCACCGTCACGATCAGCATCGTACCAAACGTAGTCTCCTAATGCGCTCAAGACATTGTTAGCTGGAGTTGGTTGATAGCCATAATCAGAGTTCAAGAACACATCGCCTGGAGCTAATACGACTGGATTAGTCTGCTGATTATCTGGATTAGTTGCTACTTCCCCAAAGTCATCAGGGTCACCAGTTTGATCGTAGAAATTAGCATCCAATACATCATAATTAGCATCCTCGTCATCAGTTACTTCAGTAACGTAAGCTCCTGGCACTAGATCAGTAAAGATGTAGTAGCCATTCTCGTCTGTGGTGGTGGTTGCTGTCACATCATCAGTAGTTCCGAAGATACCATCATCACCTGCACCTGTCAATGTAACTTCTACACCTTCTACGCCTTGTTCGTTTGGATCTTGTACGCCGTCTCCATCACTATCTATCCAAACACGGTCACCTATAGCGGCTAGCGCATCCATTGGTGGTTCGTTGACGTCTGGTGTTTCGTTGTAGTTGTAACCGAAGTCAGCAGTTAGGTTTTCTTCTCCTGCATCTAGTGTGATTGGGTAGCCGTTGCCACTGTGGTCTTTGTTTCCTAAGTCGCCATCGTCCTCTACTGTATCGGCATCATCGCCATCTACGTTATTGGTGAAGATGGTGGTCTGTGTTAATTCAGCGTTTGGTAGGCTACTTTCATCGACATCGACGAAGTAAGCGCCTGCTGGTAGGTTCGGGAATAAGTATTCACCGTTGCTACCTGTCACTGTTGTTGCAATCACTGCTCCACTGCCATCTTTCAATTGAACAATCACATTTGGAATACCTGGTTCTCCTGCATTTTGGAAGCCGTCGCTGTTCTCATCAATCCAGACGTAATTACCAATAGCTCCTAGCGCACGTGGCATGACTTCTGCATCGTCTGCATCATCCTCATCGTCAGGATCTTCTTCATCATTTGGGTCGCCGTCATCTTCACTACCAATGTTGCCATCACCGTCAGTATCAGGATCGTTACCTGGTGTAGAGTCAATATCCTGCTCGTTTGCATCGGTTATCGCTGCGATGTTTAGGTACTCACCCTGAGCGTTTACACTAGCTGTTATGAACAGGTTTCTACAACCTCCAGCTTCTAAATTGCCCAACATCCAAATACCAGTTGTATTGTTGTAGCTAGTTTGATTTGTACTTACAAACGTGTAGCCACTTGGTAGTTGGTCGGTCACTTCTACTCCTGTAGCATCGTCTGGTCCTTCATTACAAACTCGAATCGTGAAGTTGACATTTTCGCCAATATCAGGAGTCGTATTGCTAACTACTTTTGTTAGGTTCAAGTCTATTTGCTTCGGCGTTACTTCTGCATCATCGGCATCGTCCTCATCATCAGGATCTTCCATATCATCAGGATCACCGTCATCTTCGCTACCAATGTTTCCATCGCCATCTGTATCAGGATCGTTACCTGGCGTAGAGTCGATGTCTGTTTCGTTCGCATCAGTGATAGAAGCGATGTTTAAGTAGTCGCCACTACCTAGTACCGTTGCAGTAATATTTAATGTTCGACAGTCATTAGCTCCTATATCTCCTACTGTCCAAATATTTGTTGTTGCGTTGTACGCGTTACTTGGAGAAGCACTTACAAAGGTGTAACCACTTGGCAACTCATCAGTCACTTCGATACCTGTGCCATTGTCTGGTCCTTCATTACAAACTCGAATCGTGAAGGTGACATTCTCGCCTACATTTGGTGTGCTGTTGTTGACCACTTTCGTTAAGTTCAAATCTACCAACAGTGGTTGTACTTCCGCATCGTCTGCATCATCCTCATCATCTGGATCTTCTACATCATCAGGATCGCCGTCGTCTTCACTACCGATATTGCCATCACCATCTGTATCGGGATCGTTACCTGGTGTAGAGTCAATATCTGTTTCGTTTGCATCTGTAATCGCTGCAATATTCAAGTAATCGCCACTACCTAGTACCGTTGCTACGATGGTCAACGTCTTACATGTATTGGCGTCGAAAGTACCAGCAGTCCATACACCTGTTGTTTCGTTGTAGCTTGTACGATTGGAACTGACAAAGGTATAGCCACTTGGCAATTGGTCAGTTATGTGTACGCCTGTCGCACGGTCTGGTCCTTCGTTGCATACTTCGATGGTGAAGGTGACATTCTCACCAATATTTGGACGTGTATTATTGACAATCTTCGTCAAGTTCAAGTCCACTTGTAATGGTAAGACTTCTGCATCATCTGCATCGTCTTCATCATCAGGATCTTCCATATCATCAGGATCACCATCATCTTCACTACCGATGTTGCCGTCATTGTCAGTATCAGGGTCGTTGCCTGGTGTAGAGTCAATATCTGTCTCGTTCGCGTCTGTAATAGATGCGATGTTTAAGTAGTCGCCAGTACCCAATACAGTTGCTGTAATGGTGAGCGTTCGGCAAGTATTTGCGTCTAAGTTACCTGCATTCCAGATACCCGTTGTGGCATTGTAACTACCTCGATTTGAGCTAACAAATGTATATCCACTTGGCAACTGATCGGTCACTTCTATACCTGTCGCGTTATCTGGTCCTTCATTGCATACTTCAATAGTAAAGACGACATTGTCACCAATATTCGGACGTGTGTTATTTACTACTTTCGTCAAGTTCAAGTCCACCTGTAACGGTAAGACTTCTGCATCATCCGCGTCGTCTTCATCGTCTGGGTCTTCTACATCATCTGGATCGCCGTCATCTTGACTACCAATGTTTCCGTCGCCGTCGGTATCAGGATCGTTATTTGGTGTAGAGTCGATATCGCGTTCCGTCGTTCTTGTCACAGAAGCGATGTTTACGTAATCTCCACTTCCCAATACTTCTGCTGTAATGACGAGTGTTTTACATGTACCCACATCGATTGATCTTGCATTCCAAACTCCTGTTGCTGAGTTATAATCTGCACTGGAAGCACTGACGAAGGTATAGCCACTTGGTAGCTCATCCGTCACGCGTACGCCTGTGGCACGATCTGGTCCTTCATTGCAAACTTGAATGGTGAAGTTGACATTGTCACCAATATTTGGTCGTTTGTTGTCGACTACTTTGGTTAGATTCACATCGACACAAGGGATGATATTGACCGTTACAGAAGCTGTATCTGTACAAGTAGAAGTACTTCCATCTACGGTCGTGATGACGAAGTATTCAGTCGTTGTTGTTGGATTAACAGTAAACATTTCTCCTGTTCCCAAAAGCGTACCACCTACAGATGGATCGCCTTCGTACCATAGGTAGTTCAGTGTCGCGTTTGGATCGCTAACTGGTGCTGCGCTACCGCTTGCATCAAGAATAACATCTGCTCCTGTACAGTATTCACTTTCTGCGACAGCTGCATCAGCAGTTGGATTTTGGTCAACGTCAATAGTAATAGTGACTTCATCGCTTCTTACACAAACACCAGACGCATCACGCACGGTTAATTGGTAAGTTGTATTAAATAATGGACTCACGTCAATCGTAGCTGAATTACTACCACCATCAATAGATGTTGGATCACCCGATAGAATAGTCCAATTGAAATCATTTCCTATAGAGTTCGATCCATCCAATGTCGTGCTTCCTCCTTCACAGATTGCCTGATCGCTACCTGCATCTGCATCAACAGCATCTCTAACTACGATAGACGTGCTCGTTGTTCCTGAACAACCATCAGGAGTGGTTACACTAACTTGTACATTATACGTACCTGCTGCGCTATAGGTCGTCGATGCTGCACTACCACTGGCTGTAGAAGGTGTAGCTGGGCCGTTGAACGTCCAAGAGTAAGTAGCGCCACTTAGTACTGGTGTTACCGTAAACATTGCCAATTCATCAGCACATATCTCATCTGGACCTGCAATGACTAGGTTTGGTGTTGCGCTTTCTGTTACCGTCGTGGTAGCAACATCCATACAGTTATTCGCATCGGTAACAGTTACTATGTACGTACCTGCCCCTACATTATTTAGTTGGCTAGCTGTTGAGCCTGTGTTCCAGTTATAGGAGTAAGGCATTGTTCCACCCATTGCTGAAGCAATGATAGTAACAGTTTCGTTTGGACAAATTTCTTGGTCACCTCCTGTGGTCACTGTCAATTCATCTGGCTCATTAATTCTTCGTTGGATAGTAGCGGTACAACCGTTATTATCAGTGATCGTCACTCGATAAACACCAGCAGAAAGACCTGTTAAGTCTTGTGTTGTTGCACCATTGTCCCAATTGTAACTGTATGGAGGCGTTCCACCTGTTACGGTTAGGTCGATTGTTCCATTGCTTTCTCCGTTACACAATACATCTGTAGAGGTTACGCTTCTACCCAATGTAGCTGGTTGGTTAATGTTTCTATTCAACACTTTCGTACAGCCGTTGTCATCTGTTACGGTTACTCTATAGTTGCCAGCGGTTAGACTGGAGATGTCTTGAGTGGTTGCGCCATTGCTCCAAATGTAACTATACGGTGCTGTGCCGCCGCTGACACTTAGATCAATTGAGCCAGTCGCGTTCCCCCGACAGTCCACATCTATTTTAGTCGCACTTAGCATGATGTCGGAAGGCTGTGTGATATTTCTTGTCAAGGTTGCGGTACAAGTATTAGCATCTGTGACTGTTACGGTATAAGAGCCTGCTGGTAGATTGTTGATATTTTGTGTCGTTGCACTATTGCTCCAAGCAAAGGTGAAAGGTGCTGTGCCGCCATTGACGGTCAAGTTGATGCTACCTGTTGCCTCGCTGTTACATTCCACATTCGTTACAGACGCGGATAGTGTAGGTCCGTCTTCTGTGCCAATCGTTGTCGTTCCTAAATCTACTGGACAGCTATTGTCTCCCCAACGAGCACTAACTTGATAAGTATCTGCCGCTAGCCCTGAGAACGTGAAGCTACCTGCATCGTCGCCTGTACCTTGATAAGCACCTCCATTTAGGCTAAACTCAATACCGCTTCGACTAGCATTATCAGGGAAGGTAATGGTGATCATTCCATTGTTGTCTCCACAAGTGCCATCTGTTGCACTCAATGTGCCTTGAGGCGTATCCAGTACACTGATATTTGCATTGTCAGTAGCGATACATCCATCTAATTCGGCAGTCAGTGTAACTGTAGAAGTTTGGTTTTGAAGTCTAGTAGATGGAATGGTATATGTTACGGTTATTGGTCCTGCTCCTGTTGCGGTAGCTGGACTAGCATTGACACCAAAGTCCCAAGTGTACTGTGTGCCTGAAGGATTGGATGGTGCTTCAAAAGTGACTGTTTCACCTGAACAGATAATGGCGTCGTCAACAGTCGCTACTGGCTGAGGTTTTACATCGAAATTGATGACGTTCGATGCGTCGTTTGCGCAGTTGCGTCCTGAACATATGAAGAAGGCACGATATTGATAGCTACCTACTGCTAAGTTAGCAGGAGTGGTGTAAGTGTCTCCTGTACCTACCGCCACCCAAGGGTTGCCTGGAGCTGGTCGCCGTTGCCATTCGATCGCATCGCAATCGACACCACCCAAAGTAGTCGCCGTTAATGTAGCTGTGTTTCCTTCACACACTTCATTTTCGTCTATTTCAATAGTCACTAAAGGATCTGGGAAGATGGTAACTGTTATGATAGAGGAGTTAGCACTCTCGCAACCCGTTGCGTTGCAGATGTAGCGTGCGCGGTATTGATATGTACCAGGAGCTAAGGTAGGATCAGTTGCATAGTTGTTGCCTCCCAATTGTACATTAGTAAAAGCACCACTAGTTCCTGCTCTAAACTGCCAGCGTAGGTCAATACAGTCTGCACCACCACTTAGGTTGGCTACTAGGTTTAAACTAGCTCCTTCACAAATTTCGTCATCGACTGGATCAATAGTTACAGCAGGGTCTTCAAAAGTAGTAACTGTTACTTGGTCGGTATCCGTACATCCGTTTTGGTCGGTGGCTGTTACGGTGTATGTGACACTACCTACTGCACTTGGCGTAACATTGATTGTTGCACCACTCTGATTGCCAGGTGTCCAATTGTAAGTAATAGTTCCTGTTCCAGCAGTTGCACTAGCTGCCAGAGAAACTGTACCGCCGATACACAACTCTACATCGTCTCCTGCATTAACGACTGGAGGATTGCTGTCACCAATAGTGACATCTGGTAGATCAGTTGGACAGTCTCCGTTGCCCCACTGTGCCAGTAGATCATAGCTTCCAGCGGATAAGTTGTTGAAAGTTAATGAACCCGCGTCATCTGTAGAGCTTACGAAAGTAGCACCTCCATCTATACTAAAGCGTACACTGGTACGATTTGCATTATCAGGAAAAGTAAAGGTAATGCTACCGTTGGCATCCCCACAAGCGGCATCTGTTTTGGTAATTGTTGCACGAGGTGTATCCTCAATGGTAATAGTCGCATTGTCCGTGTCCTCGCAACCATTTCTGGAAGCGGTGAGCGTGACGGTATTATTGACATTGGCATTTGTGCCAGCGGGAATGGTATAAGTTACGGTAATCGGTCCTGCCCCTGTAGCGGTAGCTGGAGAAGCATTAGCTCCGAAGTCCCAAGTGTAGTTAGTCCCAGTTGGATTGCCTGTTGGGGCTTCAAAAGTGACTGTCTCACCAGAACAAATAGTCGCATTATCGACAACTGCAACTGGTTGTGGTCGAACGAATATTCGACGACTCGCTGTTCCCTCACAGCCATTACTACTGGTCACACTGACGCTATAGTCTGCTGTACTGGAAGGTGTCACATTGATGCTTGGTGTAGTCGCTCCTGTTGACCATAGGTAGGTGAAACTACTACTTGACGCATCACAGCTACTTTCAGCAGGTCCGTTGCTGTTGTTGTTTGGACTACTACCTGTAGTGACGACCAAACGATCTATTCTGTATTCTGCCTCTCTACGTGCTATCTCTACTGTATTCAAGCCAGCGGTTAGATTACGAGAACCTAAATTTACCCAGACCCATTGATTAACTGTACTTGAGATGTTATCGAATAATCCAGTTTGTGTTCCATTGAATCCACCAAATGCTGAGTTATCCGAACCGCTAGAAGCTTGTCTTCTTGCATAAATGGTATAGTTGCCAGGAGTATTGATATTTACATTATAGGTAACTTTTGCTCCTGTAGCGAAACTTCCATTTCCAGGTACATCTGGTGCGATTATATAACTACCTACCGCGTCGTTATCGTCATTCCTTTCTTCCCAATCTTCAGCATCTTGCTGCATATCCAAACTCGAATAGTTTTCTGCTTCCATTACAACTGTACCACCACTCTCTTGAAAGACGCAGTTAGCATTGCTACCACCAGTTGCGTTAGCAGTCAGCGTCACTGTCTCGCCAGCACAGATTGGACTGTCACCAGCAATAGTCACATTAGGGGCGTCTAGATCTGACACGCTTACGTTGTCTGTAGCTGTACAGCCTTCGCAATCTGTTGCTACTACCGTATAAGTACCTGGTACAGTTACATTAATGTTACGAGAAGAGGCTGTAAATCCATTAGGTCCTGTCCAGCTATAAGCAACACCGCTACCACCGCTACAAGAACTTTGTCCAGAAGGATTGGCACGAAGTTGTACTGATTCTCCTTCACATTTCATTTCATTGTCTCCTGCATCTACTTCTAGTGAGCAGTTCAATGTGATACAAATATCCACTCCATCTACGGAGTTAGGAGAATCATCTACATTAGCATATAGGTCTTTGTGCTGGATAACTATTCGATCGACGCCTGTGAGTGTAAAGTCTCCTAAATCTGTTATAGTCTCGGTAGAAACTACTCCGTCTTGTAGATCGTCCGTAGAACCAGTTTGAGCAACCAATGTGTTGCCATTAAAAAACTGAATTCTGACCTGTTCGTCATTTTGAACGTCGTTAGGGTTGTTTCTATTGACATCAAATGTTCTTACTGTAATGTTGTAGTCGCCGTCAGGAATATCCTCTATAATTTCTTCTGATCTAGGATCTCTGTCAGAATATAGAGCACCGTTGCTCTCTATGTAGATACCATCACAGAAGTCGTTGTTGCTGACTGTTCTAGGACCTGCCTCGAAGTTTTGAGTAACTTCACTAGCACTTAAGTCTCTTGAGTAGATCGCTACTAGATCGTATTCGCCCATCCAATCTCTAGGACCGTTAGTAGGACTCGTATCAAATTCGTTGCCTAATCCAAAATCGAAGCTGCTGTTCCAGTTGCTGAAGTTACCGCCTACTGTTTCTTGATCGACTTGTACACCATCTATATATAGACGTGCTGTGCCAGAGGAACTTCTAGTAAATACAACATGGTATCGTCTTCTATTGACGATAGTACCACCTTCTAGTCTGACGTTGTCACCGTCATTTCCATTCGTTGTGGTACGCAATCTAAAATCAAACTCATCATCATCTTGATACAAAGAGAAGTTACGGTCATTGCTATCATCTGAGAACGTAATGATGCGAGCAGGACCGTTCTGGGAATCATCCTGTGGTCGAATCCATGCCTCTACAGTGATCTCGTTAGTAGCGGTGAGTGAGGAGTATATTTTGTTGTTGTTGCTGGTATTGGAAATGCGATTTTCTTCAATGTCTATCACATTGCGCTCCCACTTGAAATTCGAGTTGTTCTCCACTTGAAGGTCAAGAGATGGATTTATGCCCGATACATCGTTTACAGTTGTTCCGCTCGCTTCCTCAAAGTCATAAAGAGCTACTAGACCACTGCTCACACGTGGCATATTGCTATTACCGTTGTTTTCAGTCACTGTAATTTCTGGATCGATAACTAGCGTATATTCTGGATCGTAGTCTTCTACAGCGAAGGAGAGTGTGTTGTCTGCTAAAACAAACTTACTTTTTACACGGACGTGCTCGCCCTCAATTTCCTGATAACTATATGGTCGCGAGTGCGATACCTTTTTATTACCCAATTCAATGTTCAGATTTCCTCTAGAGTCAATGTATGGCTGTCCCTCAGTTTGAAGGTCTATTCTTACATCTGCTAATTTACTACCAGGTTCTAGTATGATGTCGTATCCTACTGCTCCTTCCTTTTTGTCGTAGAAGCGAACGTCCACTTGCTCGTATACATCTTTGTAAAGAACACCTTCTTCTGAGAACTGTCGAGTTCCTGTAGTTGAGTTCGCATCAGCGAAACGCACACCTACTTTCTGTGTAGTGGAAGGAATGGTTAGTTCAACCTCGCTTTCTTGAAATGAGAGGCTGTAACTGCTGGTTTGAGCAGTTGTGGCTTCTGGCGTTTCTTGAAATGAAACGTTCGTCTCATTTTGTTTGGCACAAGCGAAAAGCAGCATCGCTGCGCAAAATAGATAGGCTAACTTATGTGGCCTGACCACTGAAAAGCGGTTTTTTTTGTATAACATATTCGTGTAATTGTAAAGCATGCTCTAAAAATGTTTGCTAATGTTGAGTTATTAGATAGAGTATATTTCTAGCGTTTATCCTGGGTACGCTCATTACCTACTTCATTGATCTTATCAGCTCATAGAAGTAAGCATAGCTTGTTGCGTCTCTTTGAGGAGTCACTCTCAAGAGAAATCAATTATGTGTAGTCTTTAGTAAATTTAAATGTTGGGTGTTCGCGCTACGAAGCCGAGAACGAAAGTTTAATTTTAGAGCGCTTCCAATAGGCACTTATACGCACATCTGTAAGGCTATCATTACAGACAGTGTCTGTACATAGCAAGATGATGTATAAGTACAGGCTATCCATTAGCATACGGATAGCTATAATGCTAACTCACAAGTATTTATCCCAGACAAGTGGGTGATACTTGCAAAGAATTAATACACTGTAAGTAGGCTGATAAGCGCTCGTTTGCTTATCAAATAAAACCAATCGTTGTATCACATAAATTAGGAGGGAAAAATGTAAACTGTGCGACGACAGTTTGATAGCTAAAGCATAAAAATACTTTCAGCTAAAGAAGTGGTGTCAGTTGTAAAGTAGCTCCTATAAATGTGTTACACTTATATACTAAATGTATATTTGACTACAAAAGAATAACCTTGTCACTGATAAAGATAATTTTTTATTAAAAAAATACTACACGAAGAGGTAGTATTGAAGTATTGATTTATGGAAATAATATCTAAAAGTGTGATATTATATGTTATATGAATAAATATATAGATATATAAGAAGTTAATATATAAAAAGATAGATTGTTTTATAGAATGTATGGAGCGAAGAGATATAGCGTAAATAGAAAAGCAGAATAACTGTACGGTGTGGTTACATTTTTCTCGATGGTCATTTTTTTCCAAGCAAGCACTACCCTATTTATTGGCGTATAGTGTTCAATACTCATTCTTTCTTGTAAGTCAATACTAGCTAGTTACAAACTATATGTGGAGTGGTCAATTGTCAACGTCCTTTCGTATATTATCTTTAATGTAGGTGTAGAGAGTAGGTTTGCTAATACCCATTAGCTCACAAATATCTTTTATTGCTATTTTTTTTTCTTCATATAGTTGAATAGCCAAAGCTCTTTTTTCTGCATTTAAAGCTTTAGGTCTGCCTCCTCTCCTACCCCGTGCCCGTGCAGCTGCCAAACCTGCTTGAGTACGTTCTCGAATTAGCTGGCGCTCAAATTCAGCTAAGGCACCGAAAATATGGAAAACCAATTTGCCAGTAGCAGAACTAGTATTAATAGCTTCTTCTAAACTGGTCAATGCCACTTCCTGTTTGTCTAGATAGTTGACCCATTCAATTAAATCTTTAAGCGAACGTCCTAAACGATCCAACCGCCAAACAACTAATACATCCCCTGCCCTTAATATCTCTTTTATGGTTTTTAGCCCTGGACGATCTGTATTCTTGCCAGAGGTCTTATCCACGATCACACGATCACATCCTGCTCTTTTTAATGCATCTCGTTGTAAATCTAAATTTTGGTCGAAGGAGGATACTCTAGCATAACCGATTTTCATAGCACAATATATAGTAAATAAACTTGAAGTCTCGTAGGTTATTTTTACGATGATAAACATACGAGTTATTTAACTATTTAAGGTTTTTCCTGCCCTGTTTCTTTAACTACAGTAAGCAAGTAAAGAAAACGACCGTTTTTTTGACTATCTGTCTGATTGACTCATTATGAGTATATGAGTATTTGTATAATTGAGTAAGTATATAATTGAGTTTTTTTTCATTTATATAAAAATGTGTATGTTTGTGAAATAACGATTGAATTATGGATAACAATAAGCAGATAACGATTTTTCAAGATAATGTGCGTCGTACTTTTCACGACGGGGAATGGTGGTTTTCTATTATAGATGTTGTTGAAGTTTTGTCTGAGAGCAAACGACCGCGTAAATATTGGAGTGATCTAAAATCTAGACTGAGTAGCGAGGGCTTCGAGCAACTGTCCGCAAAAATCGGACAGTTGAAAATGACGGCAACGGATGGAAAAAAAAGAGTAACGGATGTAGCTAATAGAGCAACCATCTTACGCATCATACAGTCCATCCCCTCCCCTAAGGCCGAACCATTTAAGCAGTGGTTGGCAAAAGTCGGCAACGAACGCCTAGAGGAAGAACAAGACCCTAATCTCATTTTAGAGCGGTTAAAAGAACGTTACTACTCATTGGGCTACACGAAAGAGTGGATAGACAGACGAATTCAGTCGGTCATCATTCGGGGTCAACTTACCGAGGAATGGAAGAATAGAGGGGTTCTTACACATAAGGAATATGCGATATTAACTGCGGAGATTTCAAAAGGTACATTCGGCGTCACTCCATCCGAACACAAAGGGATTAAAGGACTCAAACGCGAACCTCTACGCGATCACATGACAAATGAAGAACTTATTTTTACGATGCTTGGTGAGGATGCCACGCGAAACGAAGCGATAAGGGGCGATTATCAGGGATTCAATGAGAATGTAAGGGCAGCACAGAAAGGCGGTTACGCGGCAGGAAAAGCCCTACAAGCCTATCAAGAGCAGACAGGGAAAGAAGTGGTTTCTGAGCAAAACTTCAAACAACAGATTAAAGAGACGAAAAAGAAGCAACGTTCGTTGATGCAAAGAACGAAGAAAGATGAATAGTGTACCTTTCGTCTATCTAAGCGTAAAATCAGTATCGTGAGTCAAATTCAAATCAATTTTCATCCTATTGCTTCGGATGCCAGAAGTCGCGACCAGCAAGACCTAATGTCTTATCCCTGTTTTAGCCTATCGAAGAAGAAGCGAATCGATATCATTCGCTTTGAAGATGGTAAGGGCAACTTTGTAGAAATAAGCCCGAACATCAAGCACGGCATGTGTACCATCTGGGATTTTGATATTATGCTTTACTTCGTTTCTTATATCCGACACTTAATAGACAATGATCAGCCTATTCCAACAGTGTTTCAAGTATCTGGTTATGATATTCTCAAGTTTTGTGGAAGGGATACTGGCAAATCGCAATATACGCAGCTTCGCAATGCCTTACAGCGACTAGCTTCTACTTTTGTGTCCACTAATATCCGAAAGGAAAAAATGCAGGACGACGAAGTGGAACGCCGCGATAAGTATCTCAACTTTACATGGATAGCCAATTTTACTGAGAATACCATCACGCGTACCAGCAAGACAGGGAAGAAGAAGGAGATCACTCGTTCATATGAAATACAGCTCCCTCAGTGGTTTGTGGACGGCGTGGTGGATAGTAAGTTGGTCTTAGGTATTAATCCTGCCTACTTTCAGATAACTGGCGGACTGGAAAGATGGCTTTATCGCACAGCTAGGAAGTTTTCAGGGGTAACGCCTAATGGAGCGCGTTATACATTGGATCATCTGCATCGAAGAAGTGGTAGCGGTTCTAAGTACCGTGATTTTAAGTATAAGATCAAAAAACTAATTGAAGCAGGAAATATACCTGACTTTCATTTCACGCTTTATAAAGCCAGAGGTAAGGACTGGCTTCATTTTCAGAAAAAGGATCAAGAAAAGCAGCAAATATCGTTAGCAGACGAATTGGCAGACTTCGAGATCATCGCAGAAAACCCGCAAAATTAGGGCGTCGCTAATATGCCGATAGCTGAATTTCACGTCATGTACCCTAAAATTATCATAATCCGTAAACTGCTGATTATCAATAATTTAAGTACAGTTATCCACATTTTTATCAACGTATCGGCATATTAGCGACAAACGTATCGGCATATTAGCGACGCTACTATCGGCATATTAGCGACAAACGTATCGGCATATTAGCGACGCTACTATCGGCATATTAGCGACAATAGTGATTGACTAATTTGCTATAAATCAATATGTTATAGCTAAATTTTGTAGCATAGAAAGAATATATAAACCTTTATAAACTTTTAAATCTATTATTATAAACCCCAAAATGTGTGGATAAGTACCAAAAAAATAGGAAATGGAAGGCTTAAAGGAGCTTAAAAGTGTGCTTGTTGGTAAAAATTGGCTAGTAAAAGAAAAAAATTATGTTAATTTAGTGAATTTCTCTATTACACTTGTACTCATTTGTATAAATGAGTAAATGAGTAAATGTGTATTTGAACAATTATATATTTTATTATCTTTGATGCTTTAATCTTTAATTCTTAAATTATGGCACTAAAAATCGCAGTTGTTTCTCAGAAGGGAGGAGTGGGAAAGTCGACTCTTGTCAGAGCGTTGGCAGTCGAATATGCTCGAAACGATTGGTCTGTTAAAATTGCAGACATGGATCTGAAGCAGAAAACAACGACAGAATGGAACTGTATCCGCATGGAAAACGACACCGCCCCTACCCTAGCAGTCGAACCTTTTGCTAAAGTACATGATGTACTTAAGCACAACCCCAGCTACGATCTGATTATATTTGACGGAGCAGGACAAGCAGATCAGCAGACTTTAGAAATATGCCAATTGAGTGACTTTGTAGTTTTGCCAACAGGTATTACAAGAGACGATCTAATGCCTCAAGTGCGATTGGCACATGAGCTACGCAAGAAAGGAATTGCTAAAAACCGTATTGCTTTTGCGCTGAGCCGTGTCGGAGGAAGCGTAGGAGAACAAGAAGCAGCTATCGAATTTATTCAGGATGCTGGCTACTACTACGCTGGAAAAATTCAGGAGCGTACATCAATCGGGCAGTGCCATGATATTGGATTAGCTGCCAACGAAACGCGTTATCCGTCCATCAATGAAGTAATAGATAATTTAGTACAGAACATCGGTGATCGCATCGAGCAAACAGAAGAAAACTATGGCGAAGTTAGCAAAGCGTAATAAAGGGAAAGTGCCTACTATTGAGCAAGCAAGCGATAACTTAGGCACTCCTAACGAACCAACAAAGCGAGTGAATTTCGTTGTACCTGCATCTTTTGCCAAGCAGTACAAGCAATTTGCTTTCGATCAGGATGTATCAATGACTGAGTTATTCAAGCGTACATTTGACTTTTACCGGAAAGCGATGAATAAATAAATAAATACATAATTGTGTATTTATGTAATTTTACATTTATTCAAATATATAAATGAACAGCAAACAAGCCAAAAATTTAGATATGCCTGACTTACTATCGAGGTTGGGCTATGAACCAGTAAAAATCACTAAAGGCAATACTCAATATTGGTACAACAGTCCGTTTCGGGAAGAGAAGAATCCGTCCTTGCAAGTGTCGCGCGGCGAAAGATGGAACTGGGTATGGAACGATCATGGTGACGTAAAAGATGGAACTGTACCAGACTTCATTATGCAATTAGAAAAATGTACGTTCAAGGAGGCGTTACAATATCTGGATGCTCTTTATGACGGATTACATATAGGATCACCAACTACCAATGAAGTAGAACAATCTATTCACTACCCAAACAGTGATCTTAAAACTGCCTCAATCCCCTCCCATTTAGTATTTATTAAAGCGCAACAAATCCTTCATCCCAACATCATTCGCTACCTGGGAAAACGGAATATTCCTATTGCTGTTGCAAGACGCTGCTTACGTGAAGTACACTATCGACATACATCAAGCAACAAAAAGCATTTTGCGTTTGGAATGAAGAATCAATCGGGTGGGTATGAGATACGATCTGCTTCAGATCAATTTGTATTTAAGTCCGCTCTGATTGCACGTGACATCACACTAATAAACGGGCAACAAGAGGAGATAACTACGCTCAATGTATTCGAGGGCATGCTGGACTATATTTCTCTACTCTTGCTATTAGACGTTCCTCAACTGGCTGGCGATAGCCTGGTTATGCATTCGCTTTCTTCCTTTCGCCGATCAATCGCAACAATTGAGACGGCTGGATATAGAAAAATCAACCTGTTTCTAGATAACGATAGGGCAGGGGAGGAGTATACTCAACAATTCATAACACGCATAGGTGAAAAAGTAATTTCACAAAGCCACTTATTTCAGCCATACAAGGATCTAAATGATGCATGGCGCGCTCAACAGAAATAGAAGGGGATCGATCACCCATTCTAAGTGAAAGTTCAATGATAATCTTCCCCCTTTGAGGCACTTTAAATGAGCGTTCACTTAGCTACGCTTGCTGTTGTTCAAATAATTGATAGCATCTACTTTATTAGTTACATTCAACTTCTTGTAGATATTTTTAATGTAATATTTGACACCATTTACACTGATGTCAAGTATCGACGCAATGGATTTATAGGTCTGCCCATCTGCTAAGAATTGAAGTATTTTCGTCTCCTTAGAAGAAAGTGTATTACTAGCTGGAGGATTAAAGTAGCCGACTAGTTCTTTTACCATTAATGGAGAAACAAGTGCTCCTCCATTCTGAATCGTGTGTATGAACTCAGGCAATGCAGTAATGGGAAACCCCTTCACTAAAAAACCTGTCGCCCCATTAGACAACGCCCGCAGCAAAAGTTCTCTATCTGTTGATTCAGATATTATAACTAGATCAGCTTTCTTAAACCGATTCCTTAATTTGGGCAATACATCGATTCCTGATAAACCTGGAAGGTGAATGTCCACAAAAATAATATCCAAATTAGCTCTAGGAGGTAACTTTTCAAAAAAGTCCTCTACTGAAACCGCAGTCAAAAGAGTGGTGATTTTTGGCTCCATTTTTACTGCCTTAGTCAATAAAGATAAATACACTTTATTGTCTTCTATAAATCCAATTTTAATCATATCATGTACATTCTGCCTGTAAAACTTGTGAAATGAATAGAAATCTAGCCAGAAATTTCTGTTTAGTTAGTAGTATGTCACATATAATAAAATTGATTTTTTTTAGCCATCCAATAAGTGTTAAAAATAAAAGAACACTACCCTAAAAGGGTAGCAACCATTAAAAATTTATATTAATGAATAGTTATATATGAAATGCTTACTATTTTTACTATCACAGTAAGTTATCTAATATAGATAGTACAACTAAGGGATAAAAAGTTAACATATAAGATAAAAAATAGATCACAATAAACCCAAGTAGTCTCTAAATGTACGCAGAATCAACCTTCAAAAGTGACAGTATAACTAACCTTCATGAGTACAAGAGTAAGCAATGCACTATACGGAAAGACTGTCACTAATAGTCTAAATTTTCCAATACAGGAAGTAGTCAAATAGCTAGTTTTGGTTACCTCTTATACCACTTTCTTTTAAATTCCGATTACAACACAAATTGAGGTCAACGTATAAAACTACAGTTGGTACACGAACAACTGTAAGTCATACTTGCGCATTTGGTGATGTACTATTGCCAGTACATCATTAGTCCAAAGTATGGTCAATAATAGAATTATAGTATTGATATCAACCTGTTTTAATTACACAATTTAAGTTAAGTTATGAAAAAAAGGACTTTTACAGAAAGAAGATTGCCCCTACCAGATAGGGAAAGAGGCAACAACTTCTTAAGCTACTTTCAAAGAGGAAAAAAAATAGCATATAGCATTGCTGTTCTCTCCTTATTACTATTATTGTTTAATACACAATCAGTATATGCCCAGCAAGGAACAGACTGCCCTGCCACGTCCGACTACGTTTCTTGGAATGATAGTGACTGGAATGCAGGGAGTGGTTGGATAGATAATTCTACAGCACCACAGTCCTATTCCAACTTTGATGGCATGGGCAATACGATCAATTGGTCATTTGTTGGTACACCTAATGGAGGAACACCAGGTCCCAATATCTACACCGACAATGACTACGGTTTCGTAGAAGCTTTGAGGCTAACTTCTAACGATAGTAATGATCCAAGTAGCAGAGTACAATCGACCATCACTTTTGATGACCCTATCATTCTCGATCAAATAACGACAGGAGGGATGACGTGGCGAGAAGATAATAGTGGAACTAGACCCAACAATAGAACGGAAATATCCATCTATAGATTTTTTAATAATGGCGTACAGCTTGATCCTAGCACCTTCACCTTCACAGAACTAACTGCTGTTCTACAATGTGGCACGCAGAATGCAGCTATTCTCGCCAATGGTGCTTCCCCTACTATGGGCGATGCTAATACCCTTTATATATGGGGAGATGTACAGAACTGTAATGGTGCCGTTAGAATTGAAACGGGTGGCATATTAATAGATAGAATTGAATGGGATCTTTCTGCGGTTAGGTTAGAATCTGCATCCACGCCAGGTCAATCGACCAACATTGCTGGAGATGTAGCCATGCCTATCACACCTGTTTTTCCACTAGAACTTGCTGGGGACAACTCTTCGCAATGGCTGTCAGGCTTTTGTTATCG